>JANPEU010000497.1:0-5625 GCA_031423175.1 Bacteroidota bacterium | reverse complement strand
ATACCTGGGATCCGCCGGATAAAAAAATAATAATGGTAACAAAATTGGATACTCTTATCCGCAGTTGTGTAAATGCAACAGTTTCGAATGTAAACCCGACAGAAGATGGCAGATTTGAAGTTGTCATTTATTATAAACAATTTTATTTCTGGTATTATGGCGTGGCTAAGTCTTTTGTAAAAAGAGGTGATTTATTAAAAGCCGGTCAGCCATTGGGCATGTATATACCGGGCACAGAAATAGAATTCAGAATGTTTAATAAAGAAGAACCAATTGATCCAAGAAATTTATTAGATTGTAAAATACCAAACGATGAGAAATAATTTTTAAATTATCTTTTTTTCCATCATATAATCATCCATAACGTAGCCATTGCCGATATCAAAATCAAATTCAAGTGTAACAGCAAAACCGAGCTTTTCATAAAAAAATTTTGCATTGTTGCGGCGGTTTACCTGCAATCGGAGGATTGTTGCACCTTCTGGTTTTATCGAATTCAAAATATATTCCAATACAAATTTTCCGGTTCCCTTTCCCTGCTGAGTTGGTAAAATATAAATTTTATGCAGCTTATAAATGGTAGGCTCTATTTCACTGAAGGAAGCAAAACCAACCGGCTCATTCTTGTCATAAACAAATAAAAAACGGCAACCTTCATTTATTAGCTGGTGATGTAATGATTTTTCACTGTACATCATTTCCAACATATAATCTATCTGCTGCTTAGAAATAATAGAAGCATAAGTTTGCGGCCATATTTTAAAACAGAGTTCACGAATAAGTGGTATATCCGTTATTCCGGCTTCGCGGATACTGAGCATTATTGATTGTGTTTTTAATAGCGGTTAAACACCTGTAAGAAAATTGCCCCGAATATAATCTACCACACTTACTAAGTTTTTTGTTTGTTCAAAAACTGCAAGCTGCCTGTCAGCTCCGGTTCCATTTTCAATTATTTTATTTACATGTGCCAAACGATGCCGGGAACCCAAATGATCAACCACGGGGTCAATAAATTCCAGCAATTCATTTAATAAAACTTTTGTACTCACTTCTTCTTCTTTTCCAAAATCAATCAGCTTTCCATCAACACCATACCGGCTTGCCCGCCACTTATTTTCATTGAGTACTGCACGGGAGTATTGAATAAAATTTAAATTCTTTGACCGTAACATATATATTCTTGCACAGATTGCCTGAAATAAAGAAGCGATTGCAATGGTTTCATCCACCGTCATAGGTACATCGCAAATTCTAAATTCAACAGTATTGAAAAATGGGTGCACTCTCAAATCCCACCAGATTTTTTTTGCATTATCAATACAATTTGTTTTTATTAAAAGCTTGACATAATTATCGTAAGCCTCTATGCTATCAAACGCTTCGGGAATACCCGTTCGGGGAAATTTATCAAAAACTTTTGTGCGAAAAGATTTATAACCCGTTTGCCTTCCTTCCCAAAAAGGTGAATTTGTACTCAACGCATAAATATGCGGTAAAAAATACCGGGTGGAGTTAGCAATATGATTTGCCATTTCCCGGGTTTGCATTCCCACATGTACATGCAATCCAAAAATCAAATTACTTCTCGCTGCTTCCTGAAGTTCGTTTACGAGTTCATTATACCGGTCATGGTCGGTTATCAATTGACTTTCCCAATGACTAAACGGATGCGTACCTGCTGCCCCCATTGAAAAACCTAATCCATCCGCAATACCTGAAATTGTTTTTCTTAATGAGGCTACATCCATAAACGCTTCGTCAGCATCGGCACAAATATCTGTTCCCACTTCCACAACTGCCTGATGCATTTCAGCTTTTACTTTATCCTTAATTACTTTTTGTCCTTCATGAACTATTCTTTGTTCATGACTTTTTAACTCACGGGTTGCCGGATCCAACACCATGTATTCTTCCTCTACACCAAGGGTGAATGTTTTATAATTAAGATTAGCCATATTCAGGAATTTGTAATTGGTAATTTGGAATTGGGTTTTGAATCAGTCTTTTGACTTTTCGATTTGTCAAGATAGGCGATATATCCATTCGTTAATTTAAATACAGTCTCACATTTTTGCTCGCCTGCTGTTAATTCTATTTCATTAATATATTTTTCATCAAAAGCAGTTGTTAAATGTTCCATTGTCTCAGTTACAGATCCTCTTGCTATAATAAAAAAATTTCTTGTGTCGGTAAAAGTATATCTACCATAACCTTCAGCCATATTTCTGCTTACAGAACGTGATGAATCTATAACCTGAGAAGTAAGTAAAAACTTTTCATGCGATGGAAATTTTTTAACAAGGTCAGAAATAAAAATTCTAAGTAATCTTGCCTGGATGTAACACTCTAAATCTTTGTATCCTTTATAACTACTCATGAAATTTATTTTAGAATTCTAATAAAATTCTTTAATATGGTAAAAAAATATAAATGAAGTAAACTTCAATCTTTAAATCCTAAATCCAAATTACCAATTACAAATTCCATCAGACTCAAACTAAACTTTGTTTATTACTGCTTCTCTTCACATACTCACCCCAGGTTAAATTATCCTGCCCTTCCACATTTGATAATGCTTTTTCAATTGCAAAATTTGCAGCAGTTTCCACCACCCATGCAAAATTTTCTTCACCCACACTGGTTACTTCTGCATCGGGTGCCGGGTTACAAAAATCAATAGCATACGGCACTCCATCCCGCAATGCAAGTTCTACCGTATTGAAATCATATCCGAGATAATGACAAATACGCAAAACAATTTCTTCCAT
Source organism: Bacteroidota bacterium (assembly GCA_031423175.1). Lineage (GTDB taxonomy): Bacteria > Bacteroidota > Bacteroidia > Chitinophagales > Chitinophagaceae > VBAR01. The sequence goes on along the minus strand of JANPEU010000497.1, from coordinate 2,854 downwards.
TTGCTTCAACCGTTCTGGCGATGGTGCAAAGTTTGCAACATAACGCAGATGATGCGGATTGCGGGGTTCATACGGCATAATGCGTACATGCTTGCCACCAATACAATAACAACGATAGTATTCATCAAAAATAATTTCTTCCTGTAGCAGCATAACTAATTGCCCGGTCTCATTATGCTTTTCAAAAAAATCTTCTTTGCTGTCTAAGCGATAAACACTTTTCCATCCACCGCCGGCAAAGGGCTTCATGTATGCAGGAAATCCAGTATATCTAAATATGGCATCCCAATCTAACGGATAAGCCAGATTGCTGAATGAATCACCTGTTGTATCAGTTGGCAATTCATTGGAAGGTATGATTGCTGTTTTCGGAATGGGTACTCCGAGCTTTGTCATTAAACAATTATTAAAATATTTATCGTCAGCACTCCACCAAAATGGATTATTGATAACAGCCGTTCCGGTAAGTGCAGCATTCTTCAGCCATGTTCTGTAAAATGGTACATCTTGTGAAATACGGTCAATGATTACAGCATATCCACTATGTTCGCCCTGCATCGCTTTATCAATATGTACTGGTTCGGCTAGTATGCCAGGAATATTTTTACTGTTAATTCTTTCTACAAATGCATCGGGAAATGAACGTTCCTTACCAAAGAGAATTCCAATTTTTTTCATAACATTTTTTTTGATGAGAGGTTTTTCCAACCCTTTTCCAAATGTATTTTTTCGCCAGCTAATAAACAAGAAACAGGGGCTAATTCTTTTTTTGAGGTGATATGAAAGTATTTGAACCACAATAGGCAGATAAGGCACATAGAAATACACACATAGATTTGTTTTGTTTTCTATGTGACACCTTATGTTTGTCCTATGTGCCTATTGTGGTTCAAAAATGGTTGGAAGAATTTAATGCACTATACTTAATCAGAGTACGATAGCACCTTAAAAAAAGAATTAGCCGAAACAGGTGATATTTGTTTAAATGAATTTTATTGAAGCACAAATCAGATGAATTCTTATTTTTGATGTTATGACAGGTACAAATGTTTTTTCAGTTAAAACAGAACATGCCGAAATTTATTCAGAGCATTTAGAGCGGGTTGTAAAAATCGATTTCTATTTACCCGCCGGGATTCAAGATTTTTCAAATTTTTCTTTATTGATCATAAATGACGGGCAGGATTTAGTCAAAATGGATTTTGATATGATCCTTGGTGAATTACAAAATGAAATCAGGCCTTTAATATGTGCAGGTATTCATTGCAGTGCCAACAGAAGAATGGAATACGGCACCATTAGTCAAAATGATTTTAAAGGCCGTGGGGCAAAAGCTAAACCGTATGCAGATTTTATTTTCTCTGAGTTTTTACCATTTGCCGAAAAGAAATTTCATATAAAAAATTTCAATGAAAAATCTTATGCAGGCTTTTCGTTGGGAGCATTGAGTGCTTTAGACATCGTTTGGAATTATCCCAACCAATTTAAATATGCAGCAGCATTTTCCGGTTCATTCTGGTGGCGAAGTGTAGATCAGGATGAAAAAAATTATGATGATAATAAGCACCGGATCATGCACCAGGTAATCCGGGGTGGAAAATTATTCCCCGGGGTAAAATTCTTTTTTCAAACTGGTAATATGGATGAAACAAAAGACAGAAACAATAATGGTATTATTGATTCTGTAGAAGATACATTGGATTTAATAAAAGAATTGAAAGAAAAAGGTTATTCCGATGAAGATATTTTTTATATGGAACTGCCCGATGGCAGCCATGATGTAAATACTTGGAGCCGCGCCTTTCCTTATTTTTTAAAATGGGCTTTTAAAATTGGAAGCTAAATACTCCTTAATAATCTGGTCTTTAAATCCCATTTTGGTTGATTTTTTTAGACAACCTATTTCCGGAGTTGGCATTTGTGAGTTCGCTTTATTGTCAAACAAGTTGTAAGTGCTTCTTTTCAAGCGTCACATTAAAATGAATGTCTGCTTTTAATGCTTTAAACACTTTTAGGATTGTATCTATTGTTGCACTATTTGCACTGCTTTCAAGCTTAGAAATTTGAGCTTTTTGTACACCAACAAGCTCTCCCAATTGCTCCTGTGTCAAGTTACGTTCTTGTCTTGCTTTTTTAATCATTTGCCCTAAAACGTCCATACGTAGTTCATATTCATACTGATCTCTTTTAACAGTACCTTTCTTGCCGATATATTTGTCTTTCATTTCGGCAAGTGAATATGATTTTATTGCTGTCTTTGCCATACTATTATTTTTTAAGTTTATTTTCAAAATATTTCTTTCTAATATTTATTGCACGTTCAATTTCATTTGCAGGTACTTTGTCCACCTTTTTAATGAAGCCATGTGTTGCAAAAACCAAAGTTTGCGTTTCATTATCCTTATCCCAAAATGCCAATAGCCTGATTTGTTGCCCACCAAATTTTGTCCTAAGCTCCCAAATATTTTTTTGGAGTTTTTTGAAGAGTTTTGGGTCGTTACTTTGTTCAGCAAGATCTATATTATAAAGCACTTTTCTTGCTGCCTTTGGGTCAAGACTGGCAATGAAATTATCAGCTTCTTCTAAAAATCGTGCCTGGAAATATTGCAATTAAAATCGTTTTGACAAAGGTAATAAAAGTTTCCAAAAATTGAAACTAAGATTTTTGCCGTCAAATTTGGAGAGTAGTGAAAAATGATAACGCAAAACAAAGCATAAAAAAATGAGGCCGTCCCATTAATAAAAAGTGGGGCGGTTTTTTTATGATGAACTCTTTAATTTTCAGTTTTTGCATTTTATAGAGCAACCTTATGGTGATGTGATTTTCAAAAAAAAGAAAGCAACTTCTTCAGGC
>JANPEU010000496.1:0-3183 GCA_031423175.1 Bacteroidota bacterium | reverse complement strand
ACAACCGTAATGCATAATGAAAGCATACCCGCTGTGCCTAGAAACATGATAAGCGTAAAGGCCGAAATACCGAGTATATAAAATTGATGGTGCATTTTGGTGGGTGGCAGTTGTTAGTTTAGTGTGTGAAGTCGAGGTTGGGAAGTTGTTGAATTTTTTTGGTTTCTTTTTTTGTATTATAAAAAGCAACAATTGAATATGCAAAAAGAAGATTTTTCATTGTTTCAAAAATGTATGTAAAAAACCAATATTTTAGTATTTCTGATTTATTCATATTGTTTGCTAACAAATAAAAGAAAAAAGTCCCTGCCAAATAAATCATTATTCCTAAAGAAATCCAGGTTTGGTATTTGTCGCTTGCTATAATATTTTCGGAAGCACTAAATTGTTCATAAAAATAATACATGGTCAATGAAATAATTACAATTGCTTCAATACCGCTTGGTATTGAATCAAAAATCATTCTTTTTGCAGAGTAATAATAAACTATTTGAAATATGGCAAAAATTGGGATTGCAAATAGGGCTAAATTCCTGACTATTTTATTAGAAATTATAGATCTTAAATAAAATGCAAAAAAGAAAAATTCGCAAAATGTAATTACAAATGCATGGGCTTTTAGAAGTTTTTTAGGGACTAGATCTAACTCTAAAATAATTAATAATACAAATAATGTAATACAATAAAGTAAAATTAAAATTGGAGTTCTATTTTTTGACTTTGTTTTCTTCAGTAGAAAGTAGAAGAACAAAAGAATTGGAAATAGATACGAGTAGGTTAATATGTAATAAAGGTTTTCTATTTATATGGATTTACTCCAAATGTATAGAAAACCTTTTTTAGAAAAGAATGTTTAGCTTCGAAAAAATAAATGTTAGTCTTCCCACATGAAGATGCTATCATCCATAATAATACATTTTCTAACTTTAACTTGTTTCATAACAGTAACATTTTAAACGTTATCGAATATTCAATACCCCAAAATTGCAGCTTAAAAATGCCTGTTCAAATGGGCATTCAGTATAGTTTGATTGATTATACTTATATCCTTTTACAGCATGCATTACAGGCTATTTTACTAAGTTTATCTACCTAGGTATTATACGTAATAAACGCAGATTGAAACCGTAAATTTACGCAAACAAAAATAGTGTTATTTCTAAGAAAATCAACGATTTTTTGAAGCTTATCAACAGATGTGGAAAACGGGGATGAAAATTAAAGAAAGAGTTTTCTATAAATAGGATGGTGAAAAAATAAATATTGAGTTCAATTCCAGTTTAAAATGTTCATTAAATATTTTAAAACCGTACAAACCTGAAAATGTTTTGAGTAATTAGTACAGCTAGAAAAGTAATACATCCGTACAAATATATTTCTCTTATTACTGCCAGGAAAGAGTATTACTGCCAATTTTAATTACAGCGTTTTTAACATCATGAACGTAATTATTCTATGGCAAAATGAAAATACACGATAAATGAAAAAAAATTTACTATAAGGTATGAGCTGTGGCATCAAAAGGAATAAATAAATGATGAAGCCATCTGACATTTTGGAAAGTAGTAGTCATTTTAAATTATTTCTTCACTCCAAATTGATATTTTTCGACAACTTAAACAGAACTCATTTCACTAACTCCAAAAAAACAGTTCCGGGCTTTGATGATACAAACCAATTAAAACGTTCATGAAGATTCACCACTTCACCAACGATAATTAAAGAAGGAGAGCTGAATGTGATGCCGGTAAAATCTTTTGAAGCATTCTTTAAAGTAGAAATATGTATTTGCTGGTGAAATGTTGAAGCCTGCTCAATTACTGCCAAGGGAGTATTTAAATGCTTTTTATAACGAGATAGTAACTCAACAAGGCTATTGATATTTTTGGAAGCCATATAAAATACAAGTGTATCATCAGTATGCGCCAGCGATTTCCATTTTTCAGGGCTGTACTGGCTGTTGGGATTGAAAGTTAGAAACTGAACACCTTGCGAATAACCTCTTGCAGTTAATGGGATACCTGAAAAAGCAGATGCACCGGAAGCGGCAGTAATACCCGGAATAATTTCGTAGGGGATATTATTATCAACCAATGCCTGTAACTCATCAAGCACATTACTGAAAAAGGCGATATCACCACCTTTCAACCGCAATACATTTTTTCCCAAAAGTGCATGCTCAAGAATTAATGCTGTTACTTCTTCCTGGGAAAATGAATTTTCATCAAACCCTTTTTTACCTGCTATTAAAATAACTGCATTTGCTTTTGCATGAGATGAAATAATATCTGGATTTACCAACCGGTCGGTAATGATAACATCGGCTTCAGTTAATCGGTTTTGCATTTTTACTGTAATCAGTTCGGCATCGCCAGGGCCAGCACCAGCTAATATTACTTTGCCAATTTTTTTTTCCTCACTCATTAATTTTTTTTTATTGTAGAGAAGAAATCGAATTACTATTGAAACAATAATCTACTTATTTTTTAATCAATACAGCAGCAACAGTACTGTTACTTGTTTCATCAATTAATACGGCGCTACCATTTACGCTTAGCTTTTCATAACTGTCATACACTAATGGGGACACCGTTTTAATAGTAGCCTTCACCACTTCATTCAGTTTCACATTTCCCTCAACAGGTTGGCGCTGCAAGCTGTTTACATCTAATTTAAATTCTACATTTTTTACAACCGCTCTTACTAACCGGCTATTATGCTGTAATAAATATTTATTTCCTGTCATCAACGGTTTATCATCCATCCAGCAAAGCAAGACTTCTAACTCATTATTTACCTGTGGCAGGTTATCTGTTTTTACGATTGAATCGCCGCGGCTGATATCAATATCATCCGTTAATTGTATCACTGCGCTTTGCGGTGCAAAAACTTCTTCTACTTCTTTACCGCCAATCTCTACACTTGCAATAGTTGTTTCAATATCCTGCGGCAACACTTTTACTTTATCTCCTTTTTTATAAATACCACTGATAATTTTTCCAGCATAGCCGCGGTAATCAGGCAGGTCTTCAGTTTGAGGTCGGATAACAAACTGTACCTGGAACCTTGCATCGGAAAGATTAATGTCGCTGTCAAGCTTCACATCTTCTAAAAATTCAAGTAAAGGTTTTCCTGAATACCATTTAATGTTTTCTGATTTATCTACAATATTATCTCCATCCA
>JANPEU010000495.1:0-9399 GCA_031423175.1 Bacteroidota bacterium | reverse complement strand
AATAGTTATTTCTGCAATTCGGAGAAAAAAGCATTGCCGATTTCTAAGCTGATAGAAAAATATGCTTCCAAAGGTGCAATGCCAAAATCGGGTGAACCAATTCCCGGTACACATTTTACTGCGGAAGAATGGAATGGCTATACAAAAAATCAGCAGGAAGAAATTTTAATGAAGCGTCGCCTTGCATTCAGCGCTTATGGCGAAGTAAACTGGTGCGAAGCATTGGGAACTGTACTGGCAAATGATGAAGTGGTAAATGGTGTAAGTGAACGTGGTGGTCACCCCGTGGAAAAAAGAAAAATGCGGCAATGGTATTTAAGGATTACATCATATGCAGATAGATTACTCGAAGGATTGGAGAAAGTTGATTTCAGTGATAGTATGAAAGAGATGCAAAGGAATTGGATTGGGAAATCTTCGGGGGCTGAAATCGAGTTCAGCCTCACCCCCAACCCCTCTCCGCTAGGAGAGGGGGGCAGCGAACAACCTGCGTTGTCCGGACATTTCTTTCAGACATCAGATAGAACAAAATGGAAAGCATTAAAGGATTTGTCAAGAGAAAACAGAAAAAATAAAACTGAAGCTGAAGATGTTTTATGGCAGGAATTACGGAATAATAAACTTGGGTATAAAGTAAGGCGGCAGCATATGATTGATGGATTTATTATTGACTTTGCTTTTATGCAGTGCAAACTTTTGATTGAAGCAGATGGTGGTCACCATAATGATGATGAACAAAAGCAATATGATGAAGAGAGAACATCGTATTTAAATTTTAAAGGCTATAAAGTTTTAAGATTTACTAATGAAAGTATTTTAAAGAATACTGAAGGAGTAGTAAATGAAATAAAAAAAGAATTAGATAGCCGTTCATCGGAGGGTTCCATTTCCCCCCTCTCCGTAAGGAGAGGAGCCGGGGGTGAGGCGAAATTAAAAGTATATACAACCCGACCCGACACCATCTTCGGTGTTGACTTTATGGTACTGGCACCCGAACATGAATTGGTGGCACAGATAACAACGGCTGATCAAAAAGTAGAGATAGAAAAATACCTGCATTATGTAAAAAGCAGAAGTGATAGGGAAAGACAGGCAGACATAAAACAAATTACAGGATGCTTTACCGGAGCATATGCAATTAATCCTTTTGATGGAAGAGAAATTCCAATCTGGATTGCCGAATATGTTTTAGCGGGTTATGGAACCGGTGCTATTATGGCTGTGCCTTGTGGCGATCAACGTGATTTTGCATTTGCAAAACATTTTAATATTCCCATCACCAATATTATTGGAGAATATTATAATGGCGAAGAAGCCAATGCAACTAAAGATGCTGTTTTACAAAACTCAGGTTTTTTAAATGGCATCCTGATGAAGGATGCGATAGATGTGGCGATAAATAAAATAGAAGAAGATGGTGTGGGTAAAAGAAAAGTGAATTATAAAATGCGAGATGCAGGTTTCAGCCGTCAGCGGTATTGGGGCGAACCGTTTCCAATAATATGGAGTGATGGAATTGCAATTCCATTGGATGCAGAAGAACTTCCATTGGAACTGCCGCATGTAGATAAATATGGGCCGGGGCCATCAGGTGAAGGGCCGCTGGCTAATCTGACTGATTGGGTAAATGTAAACCTCACCCCTAACCCCTCTCCAAAGGAGAGGGGAACGAGAGAGACCTCCACAATGCCGGGCTATGCCGGCAGCAGTTGGTATTTTCTTCGCTATATGGATCCGCATAATGACAAAACATTTTGCGATCGGAAAGTTTCTGATTACTGGAACCAGGTGGATTTATATATTGGAGGAACAGAACATGCAGTAGGTCATTTACTGTACAGCCGTATGTGGACGAAAGTTCTTTTTGATTTGGGATTGATTGGACATGATGAGCCGTATAAGAGATTGGTGAATCAGGGGATGATACAGGGAAGTAGCAGGTTTGTGTATAGAGTGATTATTGAAAGTATTGAAAATGCAGATACTCCATTAGGCATATCTTTTAAACAAATTAGTTTCCCGTTATTTATTTCATACAATTTCATTAGTGATTTAGAGAAAATGTCTTTTAACGAACAATTGGACTTCATTAAAAAAAACGCTCCTGATTGGGAAGGAATAGAAACGATAGAAACGGATAAAAGGTTTGTTACTCTTTCTCATAATAAACTTCATGTTGATGTAACAATTGTGGATGGAGTTGAACTTAACATTGTGGAATTAAAAAAACAGAAACCAGAATACTCAAATGCAAAATTTATTTTAGAAGAGGGTAAATACATCTGCGGTGTTGAAACTGAAAAAATGTCCAAGTCAAAATTCAATACTATCAATCCAGATGTCTTGGTTGAAAAATACGGCGCCGACACTTTCCGCATGTATGAAATGTTTCTTGGTCCCGTAGAAATGAGCAAACCATGGGACACAAAGGGAATCGAAGGTGTACATCGCTTCTTAAGAAAACTATGGCGTTTGTTTTTTGATGAAGTGAAAGGTGCTATATGGACGACTGTAGCTCCCTCTCCTTCGGAGAGGGCGGGGGGTGAGGTTGCAACCGATGCTGAACTAAAAGTGCTGCATAATACAATTAAGAAAATAGAAAATGATACAGAACGTTTCAGTTTCAATACCGCAGTAAGTACATTTATGATTTGTGTAAATGATTTGACAGATTTAAAATGTCATAAGAAAGAAATACTTGAACCGCTTTTAATATTGTTAGCCCCCTACGCACCACATATAGCAGAAGAACTGTATGCGGAGCTACGAAAATCCCTCTCCTTTGGAGAGGGTAAGGGTGAGGTTTCTTTTGCGGAGGCGTCAATCATAAACGCTGCTTATCCAAAATTTGAAGAGAAGTATATTAAAGAAACTTCAAAAGCATACCCCGTTGCCATTAATGGTAAAACAAGAACAGAACTTACACTTGCACTTGATACAACACAACAACAGGTGGAAGAAATAGTGATGGCAGATGAAACTGTGAAGAAATGGCTGGATGGAAAACAGCCGAAGAAAATAATTTATGTAAAAAATAAAATGATTAATGTAGTGGTATAAGATTTTAAAATAATTAATAAACCGGTGAACAGTTCACCGGCTTTTTTGTTTGAGATTTAAAAAATATGACCAAACTCTTTTTTCTTTCTGCAATAGTCCTATCGGTTTTTGTTCTACCTGTTTCAATAAAAGATTTTAAACCCGCATTCGGGAAATGGACGGGTACACTTACTTACCTGGATTATACAAGTGGAAAGCCTTACACCATGCCTGTAAATATCTTCATCAGCAAGGTTAAAAAAAATGCACACCAGCTCATTCTGACCGTTGAATATCCCAATGAACCAAAAGCAAATGGCAATGATACATTGATCATTAGTGCAGATGGAGCAATGGTGGACGGGGCAATGGTTGTGTCAAAAGAAAAAAACGGCGAGGCACTTCAAATAATAACGGAGAAGAACGGAGTGGATGGAAACGAAAGGAAAAAAGCTGTAATAAGACATGTGTACACAATCAGCAAAAAGACTTTCAGTAACAGAAAGGAAGTGAAATTTGATGGCGAAGAAAAATGGATACTGCGGAATGAATATAAAATGAGTCGCTGAACATAAATTTATAAACGGTGAATAAGGCAAATGGTTTTGGTCGTACATTCAATTCCCAAAATCAATTACATGAATAAGTTTTTCACCACAGCACTGCTGTTGATCTCAGCACAACTATTTTCTCAAAACAATTCTGCTTACTTTCTTTCCAATCCCACACTTACTCCCGATGGGCAAACTACCATCTTTAGTTATGAAGGTGATTTGTGGAAAGCTAATGTGAAGGATGGACAAGCATTGCGCCTTACTGCCATGCAGGGTTATGAAACTTCGCCACGGGTTTCGCCGGATGGTAAATGGATTGCATTTACGGGCAGGCAATATGGAAACGGAGATATATATATTATGCCGGCAACGGGTGGCGAAGTAAAACAAATTACATATCACAATGCCAATGATGAAGTAACAAGCTGGAGTTGGGATTCAAAATCAATTTATTTTAACAGTGGACGCATGGGGCAGATTGCAGGATATAAAGTAAGCGTTGATGGCGGCACTGCACAACGGGTTTTTGGCAATTATTTTTTTCAGTTCGACCATAATTTGGTTGAGCATCCCACCAGCGGCGAACTTTTTTTCAATGATACATGGGAAAGCAGTAACCAGGTGCATCGTAAAAGATACAAAGGACCTTTTAATCCCGACATACAATCGTATAATTTAAAAACAAAGCAGCATAAAAAATATACGGATTGGGAAGGAAAAGATTTTGCAGCAACTATTGATAAGAACGGAAATATTTATTTTATTTCTGATGAAGCAAACGGGGAATACAATCTTTATACTTTGGATAATGGGAAGAAAAAAGCGTTGACAAAATTTTCTACCTCTATAAAAACACCAATCGTAAATGCCAATGGCGGCAAAATTGTTTTTGAAAAAGATTATCAGCTTTGGTTGTATGATGTAAAGTCGGATAAAGAAACCAAACTGGACATTTCAATTACCCGCAATAATATTTTACCAAAAGAAAAAGACTTTGATGTAAAGGGAAATATTTCTAAGTATGATGTATCTCCTGACGGAAAGAAACTGGCTTTTGTTTCAAGAGGTGAATTATTTGTAAGTGATGTAGAGGGAAAATTTATTCAGCAGGTAAATCGTGGTACAGCAGAAAGAGTAAGCGAAGTAAAATGGATGAGTGATAATAAAACAATACTATTTAATCAAACACTCGATGGGTATTACAATTGGTTTACTGCACGGGCAGATAGTAATGGAACTCCGAAACAAATATCAAATGAAAAAAGAAATAACAGAAGTGTTGTATTCAATAAAAAAAGAACACAGGCTGTTTACCTGAGTGGTAGAGATGAACTGCGGCTGATGGATTTAAAAACCCTGCAAAGCAAAACGATTGTTAAAGATGAATTATGGGCATTTCAAAACAGTGACCCCGATTTTTCGCCAAATGATGAATATGTTTTGTTTACGGCAAAAAGAAATTTTGAAGAAGATATTTTCGTTTATCATATAAAAGCAAATAAAACAACAAATATTTCGAATACGGGTATTACAGAAACTGGTCCCATCTGGTCGGGTGATGGTAAACATATTTATTTCACTACACAAAGGTTAAAACCATCATATCCGTTCGGTATGGCAAATGCAAAAGTGTACCGTGTGGCTTTAGAAAAATTAGATGAGCCTTACCGGTTAGATAAATACAATGAATTATTTAATGAGGAAAAAAAGGATACTACAAAAAAAGCAGCCACTACAGATTCTTTAAAATCTGTCACAATAGATATGGATTTAATTATGGAAAGACTGGAACAGGTGAGTCCTCCGTTTGGTGCTCAATTTCTACAAGCCGTTTACCAAAAAGGCGAGAAGACAAATATTTTATTCACCAGCAATCATGGAGAAGGAAGAAATTCTCTTTGGAAAACATTGATAGAACCATTTGAACCAAATAAAACAGAAAAGATAGCTGGCACGGATAATAGTTTTGGATTTGATATTGTAGAAGTAAGCGACAAACTGTTTGTACTGATGGGGGGAAACATTAATAAATTAAATCTTGATGGTAACAAGATTGACCCTGTGAGTATCGCTTATACATTCAGAAGAAATTTAGAAGAAGAATTTAACCAGATGTTTTACGAGGCTTGGGCAAACATGGAAGAAGGTTATTACGATGATAAATTTCATGGGCTCAACTGGAATAAAACAAAAGATTATTACAAACAATTTTTACCGCATCTGAATAACCGGGCAGATTTAAGAGTAATGCTGAATGATATGCTCGGAGAATTAAATTCATCACATCAGGGCTTTGGCACTTTTGGGGATGATGAAACCATTTCACTGCAAAATACAACGATGGTAACCGGAATCATTTTTGAAAATGACAATCCATACAAAGTAAAATATGTGGCGAAGCGTTCAGCGGCAGATAAAAAATCAGTGGATATAAAACCCGGAGATGTATTGATAAAAATGAATGATGAAATCATTGATAAAAACAAGGACCGGGATTTTTATTTCTCTGTTCCTACAAGAGATAGAGAACTTCGGTTGACGTTTAACCGAAACGGGCAAACGATAACAACCAAAATTCATCCGCAGGTAAATATTCAAAACACGTTGTATGATGAATGGATAGATAATAATCAAAAGCGGGTTGATGAAAAAAGCAAAGGAAGAATTGCTTATGGCTATATGAAAAATATGGGGCAGGGAGAATTGGATCAGTTTATTATTGATATGACGCAGGAATTGAATAAAAAAGATGCACTGATTTTTGACTTGCGTTACAATACGGGTGGCAATGTACATGATGAAGTTCTGAAATTTTTAAGTCAGCGTTCATATCTTAAATGGAAATATCGGGAAGGTCAGTTAACACCACAATCAAATTTTTCACCAAGTGATAAACCGATAATATTATTAACGAATGAGCAATCTTTAAGTGATGCTGAAATGACAGCACAGGGTTTTAAAGAATTGAAACTCGGAAAAATTATTGGCAATGAAACATACCGCTGGATAATATTTACAAGCGGTGTTGGTTTGGTTGATGGTTCCAATATTCGTATGCCGGCATGGGGTTGCTATTCATTTGATGGTAAAGACTTGGAGAAAACCGGAGTGCAGCCGGATATATTAATCATCAATAGTTTTTATGATAAACTGAATGGAAGAGACCCGCAATTGGACAGAGCGATTGAAGAAATATTGAAACAGTTGAAATAAATTTTTTAATGTCTCAGTTAGAATTTTAAAAAAATAATCAAACTCCCGGACTATGTCATTCCCGAGTCCGCCAACGGCGGAGAGGAATCTCTTGAAGTAATATTCATTTAGTAAATTTTAAAATAAAAAGACTTTCCAAGTTCAATGTCTTTGAGATGCCTCTCCGCCGTTGGCGGACTCGGCAAGACAACTCTCAAACGAATTGATCCCACTTTTTATTTTCAAAAGTACAAGAATCAGAAGACTGTAATTTCAAACTGAGAACGATCCTTTTATTAAGGAACCTTCACCAATCGTATCATCGCACTGCTACCTTCAGTACTGGCAAGCCTTGCATCATAACGTTCTCCATTTACCATCGCTACCATATAAGATGTATTAGGAGGAATAGAACCAAGATTTTCTGCAACCATAATCAATTCATTACTCTGTCGTAAATCTTTTACAGAAAGTTTAATCGTGTATGCAACTGCAGTTAATCTTATATGTTCAAAAATCAGTTTGCCATTTAAGAAAAGTGAAATCGAATCGCCATCCACTTCTGCGTTATCATAAAAACGCAGTTCAATTGAATCGCCGGAGACTGGAATTTCTTTCGTAAAAATTTTTGTCCGTTCAGCAAATTTTTTTTCAATCACTTTATTTTTTACGGCGGGCAATTTGGTTTCTTCTTTCCGGGTTATTACTTCAGGTTCATTTTTTATTTGTTTTTGCAAAACCGGTTCTTCTTTTTTTATTTCTTCTGGCTGAAATGATTTTTCTTCCGGAAGCTCAACTTTAGTTTTCGAAGTACCTGCTATCATTTCAACGCTGTCAAGAATGACAGGATCGTTTGTACCCATTGTATAATTTTCAATAATAAAATCCCACTCGTCATTGAATATCCGGGTGTCTGTTTTATCCAGATGCACTTCGCCTTTCGAAATGGTTTGATTATATTTTTCAATTGCATTTCCGTCCAGCATCATTTTTCCGCCACCGGGACAATTGAAATCAGCCGCTGACTGTAAGGGCCATTTTACCTGTGGATTAATATTCAGCCGTCCTGATTTTTCTTCAAGCAATTTATCATCCCACCAGATCACTTCATTTGTTTGTTGATCAAAATACCCTTTTATACTGTATCGTCTGAAACTATTAACCGACTCATAATAATAAGAAGTGCCGGTTAGGCTATCGCCGCGCTGAACAATTTTAAGTTCCGTTTTTTGTTTTCCAATTTTTCCTTTCCAGGTTCCCGTTATCATTTGACCTTCTGATCGAAGAAAAAAGAGAATAAAGACGGGTAGTAAAAAAGGAGTAAGATTTTTTTGAAAACGCATAATAGTAAAACGATTTGACAGCAGTAATATTTTATTATTTTAAAATGAATAAGCTTTTAACAGATTTTGTTTTAAGCAAAACAGTTGCATTTGCTCAAATGCAGGCTGATATTGACATTTTAATTAAACTCTTTTTTCTGCAAAAAACCAAATACCAATAATCGCACCTCAAATAATTTTAAAAAGGGGAATAAAAACTCTAAATGAAAGTTGTGGCGATTGAAAAAATCTATATCTTTCCATCAAAGTCTGGCAACCAAACCGGAATTTTTTACCTGCATTTATTAACTGCTTATAGAGAAATTGAAGGCTTCTTCTTTTAACTTACAGTAGTTTCTATTCAGGTTTTTCAGAACCCATTGGAAAAAATTATAACTGTCTTGTAAAAAACCAAACTACAGTTCACTTCAATTAACTTAACAACTCAATTCATGAGAAAAATTCTACTCCTCGCAGTTTTGCTGGTAAGCACATTCATTTCGCAGTCACAAAATGTAAATGAAAAAGACAAATCAGTTGCCGAACAATTAGTAAGAGCCAATAAAGATGCAATCGGCTTATTTTCTGAAGAAGAAGGGGACAATCTTATTGTTCAATCCACTTATGTAATTCAGGGTACTGATATCCGGATGGCATATATGCAACAAAGTTTTAAAGGCATACCTGTACACAACAGGTTACTGGTTCTTGCTTTTAAAAATGGCAAACTTGTATCCAATGCTGGTGAACTTATCCATTCAATCGCTGAAAGAACTGCGAATAATAGTGGTGTACCATCTGTATCAGCTTCAGATGCCTTATTAACAGCATTGATAGATCGTAAATTAAAGGTTGATGAAATTGGAGCTTCAACAAAATCTGAAGATGGAGCAAAGTTGAATTTTGGCAAAATGGGTATTTCAACAGAAAATATTACTGCTGAATTATTGTGGCTCCCATCAGAAACAGATAAGAGTGTAAAATTAACATGGCAATTTTTTATTGTACCCAATAAAAGTTCTGATATGTGGTTGGTTCGGGTAGATGCTAACACAAACCAGGTCCTTGCTGCCGAAAATCTTATGATTTCTTGTAATTGGGAAAATAAGGAGCATTCAGTACAAGATCATTATAATAAGAATCATGATAAGTCCGGATTTTCAGGAAAGAATTTTGTAATGAGTCAGAATCAAAAAACAAATGATTGGCGATACAAGCCTTTTGTGCAGAATAGTGGCTCGTATAGAGTAGTTAAATATCCTGCTGAAAGTCCACAACACCCAGGAGGTACT
>JANPEU010000494.1:0-11195 GCA_031423175.1 Bacteroidota bacterium | reverse complement strand
CCATACAGAATTTAATACTGACTTGCACGAAGCAATAACAGAAATACCTGCCCCTTCAGATGAATTGAAAGGAAAAGTATTAGATGAAGTAGTAAAAGGATATTATCTGAACGATAAGATTATTCGTTTTGCAAAAGTGGTAGTAGGAAAATAATTAGCACATCTGCACATTAAAGTACTATGGCAAAAAAAGATTTTTACGAAATATTAGGAGTAGGCAAAGGAGCAGCAGCTGATGAAATAAAAAAATCATATCGCAAAGTTGCAATGCAGTATCATCCGGATCGTAATCCAGGAGATAAAGCTGCTGAAGAAAAGTTTAAAGAAGCGGCTGAAGCATATGAAATATTAAGTGATGCTGATAAAAAAGCACAGTATGATCGATATGGTCATGCAGGTGTAAGCGGCAATGGTCGTGGTGGAGGTGGTTTTAGTGGCAGTGGTGGCATGAACATGGAAGATATTTTTAGTCAGTTCGGTGATGTTTTTGGCGATGATTTGTTTGGAAGTTTTTTTGGTGGCGGTAACAGACAACAACGAGGTGGGCAAAGAAGCCGGGGTGTAAGAGGAAGTAACCTACGTGTAAAACTAAAACTCACTTATGAAGAGATTGCAAAAGGTGTAACAAAAAATATTAAAGTAAAGAAATATGTTTATTGTACTACTTGTAATGGAAGTGGTGCAAAAGATAGTGGCAGTGTACAAAATTGCGGTACATGTGGTGGTAGCGGCCAGGTAAGAAAAGTACAGAATACTTTTCTCGGACAGATGCAAACAGTAACAACCTGCCCTACATGCAATGGTGAAGGAACTACCGTAACAGCAAAATGTAATTATTGCAAAGGCGAAGGAAGATTATATACAGATGAAAATATTTCGATTGAAATACCAGCCGGAGTTCAGGAAGGAATGCAGCTTACATTGAATGGAAAAGGAAATGCAGGTGAACGGGGTGGTATGCATGGCGATTTAATTATTTTAATAGAAGAAGATCACCACAAAGAATTGCAACGTGAAGGATTGAATGTTGCTTTTGAATTGTATTTGTCTTTTGCTGATGTTGTATTTGGTACACAGGTAGAAGTACCAACAATTGATGGCAGAGCAAAAATTAAAATACCAGCCGGTACTCAAAGTGGGAAAATTTTCCGGTTGAAAGGAAAAGGATTTCCGGCGGTAAATTCCTATGAAAAAGGGGATCAGTTAATTCATGTAAGTGTATGGACTCCGCAAAATCTGAATGCTGAAGAAAAAACTTTAATGGAAAAACTTGGACACTCACCTAATCTGAAACCACAGCCTGATAAAAATGATAAAGGATTTTTTGATAAAATAAAAGATATGTTTTCGTGAGTATTAATTTCCATTAACCTCTCTTGATTTATTCTTTTTCTTTTTAGCTTTTAAATAGAGTCCTTTTGCTTTTTGTACAATGTTTACAAATTCTCTCTGCTGCGCATCATCAGCAGAAGCATTTGCAAACAAGATTACATCGTTCCATTCTACACTTTTCAGATACTGCGACGAACGCAACAATGAGCCAAACATAACTACTGCAGTTGAAAAAATCTGAGATTTTTCCAAATCACTAAACCGGATGAAATTGTATTTGCTTTTTTGCTCAAAAGCTTTCCGCAAACTATCTGCTGGTAAACTATATTCCACTTTAATATCAGCAAAATTTCCAAACCTGGTTCCATTTGTTAATGCATCGTTTGCTTTTATTGTTGGTATCACTTCAAATATCGCCGTCATAGAAAAACCGGAACCAATTTCGCCACCTTCTATTTGTGTCAATGAATCAGCAATATCGCCGGCACGGTTATCAAATCCTATCAAACGATATTCTTTTACAAACTCAGGATTAAATTTCACATTCATAAAAACACGATCGGCAATTGTATAAAGAGTTTGCGTAAATTCCTTCATCAGTACCTTTTCAGCCTCATGAAAATTATCTATGTATGCAAAATTTCCATTCCCTTTTCGTGATAACGTCTGAATTTTTGAATCTTTATAATTACCCATACCAACACCTAAACATGTAAGATAAATACCTGATTCCCTGTTTTGCGAAATCAACTGATCTAATTCTTCTTCTGTTTTCATACCAACATTAAAATCTCCATCAGTTGCCAATATC
Source organism: Bacteroidota bacterium (assembly GCA_031423175.1). GTDB lineage: Bacteria > Bacteroidota > Bacteroidia > Chitinophagales > Chitinophagaceae > VBAR01. The sequence goes on along the minus strand of JANPEU010000494.1, from coordinate 9,052 downwards.
ACCCTGTTATTTCCATTCTCAATAAAATGATTTTTTGCAAGCCCGTAAGCGGTTCTTATACCGGCTTCTCCGGGTGTGGCACCTCCAGCAGTCAATTCATCTATCGCCTTTAAAATTTTTTCTTTTTCATTGCCGGGTGTAGGTTGTAACATAATACCCATTGCACCGCCATAAACAACAATAGATACAGTGTCTTTTTCACGTAGATTGCTGGTAAGTATCCTGAACGCAGATTTTATTAATGGTAGCCGGTTCGCTACCTCCATTGATCCGGAAACATCAATTAAAAAAACAAGATGTGAGGGTGGCAACAATTCTGTATTTATCTTTTGTGCAGAAAGATTTAAAAAAAACAATTGATTATCCTGATTCCAGGGACAGGAAGTAAGCGTTGTTTGTAAATGAAAAATAGCATTAGAATCTGGTTGATGATACCCAAGATTGAAATAATTCAACATCTCCTCAATACGTACGGCATCAGGAGGCACCATAGAATTTTGCGAAATGAATCTTCTTATATTACTGTAGGATGCACGGTCAATATTCAATGACATTCCGGTTTCAGGAAATTTATCTGCTTTTACAAATCTATTTTCAAGTTGGCTGGTATACGTTTCTTCCCCGGTAAACCATTTTTTTTGAACTTCCCTTGCAAGGTCTTTTGTAAGCGAGGCTAATTTATCTTTCTTAATATGCGTTACCGTGGAGGGAATTAATTTTAAATTCAGCTTCAGATATTCTTCTGTCTTCACAAACACTCTCTCGGGTCTGTAACCATCCAAAGAAAATAAAAGTGTATCTGGTTTTTGATTCGTTAATATTCCAAATGTTCCATACGAGCCTGTATGAAAAATCAAACCTGTTGTTTGTTGAAGAATTTTTACATTCTGTAATAAATTGCCAGCATCATCTTTTACTTCTCCCCGGATATAATATTGCTGGCAAAACACAGCAGCATTAAGAAATAATAAGATGAATATTGAAATGAATAATTTCACACGGCATTTTATGTTCAGAAAATTACAAAAAAAGTGTGTGTGATGTATGAGTATATTATACCAGCTGATAAATTTCCTTGAGATTTCTCCCCAAACCTGAATAATCGAGACCATAACCTACTACAAATTTATTGGGTATTGCAAAACCCACATAATCCAATGTTAATGGAAATGCAGTTGCCTCTGGTTTATGAAGTAATGTGGCTATCTTAAGTGACTTTGGTTGCTGATGTAAAAGCTTTGGTAAAAAATGATGCAATGTTTTTCCAGTATCAACTATATCTTCCACTATGATTACATCTTTATCAAATATATCTTCTTCCAATCCGATAGTAGACACTACCCTACCCGAAGATTTCATTCCTTTATAAGAAGCTAATTTAATAAAACATATTTCTGCTTCAAGAGTAAGTTGTTTGAATAAATCAGCAGCAAACATAAAAGAGCCATTCAGTATTGCAATAAATAGTGGTCGTTTACCTGCATAATCAGTATTAATCTGTAGCGCAATTTCATTTACCCGTTGCTGTATTTTAGTATCGGAAAGATAAGTTTCAAATTGCTTGTCGTGAACCCTGATGACTGACATAATAGTTATGGCTTAAAAATTAATAACTGCTGAGCTGATTTCAGATCATACCCGGAAAGCTTATTCCATTCCACAATATCTTCAATTTTCACCTTATAATTTCGGGCAATAGAATAAATAGTTTCTTTTGGAGCAACTATATGTTTTATTGCAATTGAAGTACTTGTAAAAGGTGCTATTTTCTTATCCGTTTGAATTCTTAGTAATTCAGATAAATTCAAATTGATATTCTCCTTTATTGCAAGTCTTGGTTGCACAATAGCCTTTGATCGTAAAAACAATTTCTCACCAACTGCGGGATATTTATTCGGAGCTAGGAAATTGTATTCTAATAAAGATTCAATTCTCAAAGCCTCCTCCTGAGCGATATCATGTAAGGATTCACCGGGTCGGACAATATGAAATTCATTGTTGCCCGTTTTTCTTTTGCGTTGCAAATAAATTAACTGATCCTTTTCAGATGTTTCCTTTTCCTTCATATCATTAAACTCAAAAATTCTCGCAAGCGGAATCGCATATTGCTCAGCAACAGCTAAAAACGATACCCCTTTCTGAACATAAATAACTTTTGTCTCATTTATTTTAAATTCACCGGAAGGATAAACTGACTTTGGCAGCTCGTTTCTTACAATTGGGTTTTCTGATTTTTTTTCCGGTTCTATTGCTATACCCGGCTTCGTTTCAATAAGAGGTTCCGGAATTAAAACTTCCTTTGTCTCAACTTTTATATTTGCAAAATCCACAGTTGGCTTTTTTATTTGACCCAATGCAATTAATGTATAATCCTGAAGATTATATTCTTCAATTAATTTAATTATAATGGGAGCATACTTCGGATTGGTAGCATACCCCGCTTTTTTTAAACCATAAGCCCAGCCAGAATAATCAGTTGGATCCAACCTGAAAAGAAAAGCATAGCGTTCGCTCCCTTTTAAAAAATTGGAATGATCCCTGTATGACTCGGCGGCTTCTGTATATTTTCTGAAGCACTCATTAGGTGCATCATCGGTATGCTTAACTGACTCGCCTCTCCATTCTGTTTTGCACTTTATACCAAAATGATTATTTGATTTTAACACAAGTACACTTTGTCCGGCAAATGTTTCATGAATACCCTGCGCCAGTTTAATAGATGCGGGCACACCACTGCGTTGCATTTCAGCAATCGCAATTTCTTTGTACCTGCCTATATATTCACGGATGGCAGCTTCTTCCTGTGCAACTAAAATTTGTGTGCTTGCTAAACTAAATAAGATGTAGAATAGTTTTTTCATACTCAATAATATCTGGATTATAATTTTTTAATAAGGTACAAACCGTCACGCAATGTTATGGCAACTTTTTCAATATCTGTTCTTGCCGATATAAATTCATTAAAAGCTTTTATTGCTTTTGCATTTTTCCCATTTACGGGTTCTTCAATCACCTGACCATGAAAAAAAATATTATCTGCTAAAATAAAACCATTTTTTTTCACTTGTGGAAAAACCAAGTTAAAATATTCAATATATCCGGGTTTATCGGCATCTATAAAAACAAGATCCCATTCTTCATGCAAAACGGGAATGATCTCTTTTGCATTGCCCTGATGTAAGATTATTTTTGAAGCGTATTCGGATTTTGAAAAATAATTTCTGGCTGTTGAAGCATCTTTTTCCCGTAATTCAATCGTATGCAGTTCACCATCTTGCTGCAATCCTTTTGCAAGACATAAACCGCTGTAACCGGTAAAAGTTCCAATTTCTAAAATCCGATGCGGACGAATCATACAACTAACCATTTCTAAAAATTTTCCCTGAAGATGCCCACTTAACATTTGATATTCGGAATGTTGTTGTAATGTGAATTGATGAACTTCATTTAAAAGATCATTCTCTTTTGTAGTAAGGCTTTCTGCATAGGATTGTATTTGCGGAAGAACAATATCCATAGCTGCAAAGATAATTAAATCAGTCGGCAGTGGGCAAAGCACAATCAGGAATTGGTAATTTGTTCATTAAAAACAACTGATTCCTTTAATCAATTTGCCATGCTGAATATTCCTTGCAAAATTAAAAATTCGGCTGTAAGGGTTTATTAGCATAGAAAGCCAAAACATGTTTTGTTACTTCTTCCGCTGTGTCTGCAAGTTTTAATAAATCAAAATCTTCGGGTGAAATATTTTTTTCAACTACAAGCATCGATTTTTTCATCCAATCTATTAAACCCTTCCAGTATTCTGAACCAACCAGTACTAAAGGAACCTGTAACATTTTCCGGGTTTGAATTAAGGTAGCTACTTCAAAAAATTCATCCATTGTGCCAAACCCACCGGGCATCATTATGAATGCCTGAGAATATTTTACAAACATCACTTTACGAACAAAGAAATAATCAAAATGCAGATTAAGATCCCTGTTCACAAATTCATTTGCATGCTGTTCAAATGGAAGTTCAATATTGATACCAACTGATTTGCCCCCCGCTTCTGTTGCCCCTTTATTTGCAGCTTCCATAATGCCGGGACCACCGCCAGTAATAATTCCGAAACCTTCCTGTGCTAATTTTTTTGAAACTTCAACCGTTAACTCATAATATGGCTGCCCCGGCTTGGTTCGTGCCGAACCAAATATGGAAATACAGGGTCCAATCTTAGCTAAAGCTTCAAAGCCATCAACAAACTCGGCCATAATTTTAAAAATCTGCCAACTGCTGTGTGCTTTTGATTCGGTCCAGTTTCTTTGTTTCGATCTGTGTACAGGGTTACTCATGGAATAATGATTAAAAAAATAAAAAAACTATTTTAATGTAACAGCATCCGCTTTTTTAGAAATCAGCATCAGCCCGATAAAAGTAAGCAACCCATTAATAATAAGTAACTCAAGTCCGATTTCAAAATTGCCAAAAATATTTTTTTGAAATTTATCCAGAATAAAACAAATTACTGGAGATAAAATACAAATGAAAGGAACAATATTATCCTGAACACTCCTTTTAGTAAGTATGCCAAATGAAAATAATCCGAGCAATGGACCATAGGTATAGGCAGCTACTTTTAATATTACACCAATCATACTTGGATTATTTGCCCATTTAAAAACCATGACAAATAAAAGAAAGATGAATGCAAAGATGAGATGCACTTTTTGTCTTATCCTTTTTTTAGTTTTCTCATCCCAATCATCTCTTCGTTTCAAACCTAATATGTCAATACAGAAAGAGGATGTTAAGGCAGTAATAGCCCCATCTGCACTTGGAAATAATGCGGAAATTAAGGCAATGATAAAAATAACTGATATGATTGGTGGCATCAGTCCCGCATTTAAAGCTATCGCTGGAAATATTTTATCACCAGTGGCGGTGATACCATTTTGTGAACCATAGAGATATAAAAGACCGCCGAGAAACAGGAATAATAAATTTACTACAACTAAAATTGCAGAAAAAGTGAGCATATTCTTTTGAGAATCTTTAAGCGTCTTAACACTTATATTTTTTTGCATCATTTCCTGATCCATGCCTGTCATTGTAATGGTAATAAATGCACCGGCAAGGATTTGTTTCAGGAAAAATAATTTTCCATTCGGGTCAGTAAAAAATATTTTAGTATGCCCCTGATCCGTTAACGCCTGCAACCCGGTTCCAATTCCCAAATTCAATTCACTAAGAATATAAATAACACATACAACAAGCCCAACCAGCATGCAGGTTGTTTGTAATGTATCGGTCCATACGATTGTTTTTACGCCACCTTCATATGTATATAACAATATCATCAATAAAATAATAATCGTAGTTGCCCAGAATGGAATACCAAAACTTGAAAGGATTGCATCTTGCAATATTTTAACTACTAAATAAAGTCTTGCTGTGGCACCCAGTGTTCTGGAAAGAATAAAAAATGAAGCCCCTGTTTTATAAGATTTAATGCCCAGCCGCGTACTTAGATAATTATAAATCGAAGTGAGATTAAGTTTGTAATACAATGGTAGTAATACATATGCTATAACGACGTAACCAATAACATAACCAATTACAATCTGGAAATAAGCAAAGGCATCTTTATTTACATTACCAGGTACACTTACAAATGTAACCCCGCTTAGTGAAGTGCCAATCATACCAAAAGCAACGAGCATCCAGTTGCTGTTGCGGTTACCAATAAAAAAAGATTCATTATCTGATTTGCGTGATGTCCACCATGCTACTACTAATAAAATGGCAAAATATCCGATCACGAATGAAAATAATAATGCAGGAGTCATAGCGATTTTAGATTTAAGAATGAAGTTGACTGATTCTCAACTCTACGTAATTTGAATTGTTTGTGTAATTCTATTTTTTGAAGGTAAAGAAATTTAATTTCTCTTTGAGGTAATATTAGCTAATTATGAAGATAAAATCACTTGCCGTTTTTTGCGGTTCTAAAAATGGCAATAACCCCATTTACATAAAAGAAGCAACATTGGTTGGTGAAATAGCTGCTGAAAATAATATCACAATCATTTATGGAGGCGGCGGTGTAGGTATTATGAAAGCCGTTGCTGATGGTGCAATGAAAAAAGGAGGAACAGTGATTGGTATCATACCAAAATTTTTATTGGATTGGGAACATCAGCATAAAGCAATTTCAGAATTGATTGTTGTAGATGATATGCATACAAGAAAAAAGAAATTGTATGAACTCTGTGATTCAGCAATTATATTACCCGGTGGATTTGGAACCCTGGATGAACTATTTGAAATGCTTACCTGGAATCAGCTTTCCATTCACAATAAAAAAATATTTATTCTTAACTCGGGTGGGTTTTACAATCATCTTATTGAACACCTGTATCAATTAGAGAAAGATGGTTTTTTGTATGAGAAAATTGAAGAAAGAATTACGATACTTACAACTCCGGAAAAGTTAAAAGATTTTTTTTAATAATTATTTCTTGTATTGTTGTTTTTCCCCTGAAACAAAGGTATTTGTAACCCGCCTCTGATGATTGGGATTGCCCGTCCATATTGATCCGTATAAGGTGAGTTGGGATCATCTGCAATATCAAACATTACTGACAAATAATAAAAAGGCTGACCACTGCCCGACTCACGACCCGTGCAATAACCACCACCGATTAATAAACTATTACCAGTAGCTTTACTTTTTATTGAATTACCATTATTGGGAGGAAGATATTTTAGATTGAGCCAGTTGTGTTCAACCTGCGCCTGAGCAAATAAAAATTTAATGGGATATAATTTTAAGAATGCTCCACCGCCATAATTCGTCTGTTTCAACTTAGCATCAAAAACATTTTGATAATCCCGATACGAAGTATAATTATAATTAACAACAACTCCGGCATCTAACCATCGGGTAAGACTATATCCAAACACCGGGCTGCCACCAATGAGAAATGTATTGTTGTAAAAAGCCAGTGAGACGCTTCCACCTGTAAATAAGTTTTCTTTTTTAAATCCCTTCTTCTCTTCTTCATCCTTTTCATTCTGTGCCTGTAAAATGCCAAGAAGAAGTAATTGTGCCAGGAAGAGAAATGTAATTTTTTTCATAGCTGATTTTTCATTTTAAAAAAAGAATCAGACGGTTAAATCTGTTATGCAATTTAGTATAACTGAATGAAAAATTTCGACTTGAATGTAAAAAAAATGTTTAATCTTTTAACCAAGATCTTTATTGTCCCGGGCGGTTAATTGTAATTCAGAAACCACTTTAGATCTGGAAGGTGCTTTAAATAAAATAAAGCCAAGACACATAGCAATAACTATGAAAATATAAAAGTTGCCGGTGATTAAAAAACCAAATAAACAAATAAAAAGAGGGAATGTGCAAACAACTAATAAAATTGCGATAGCCGAACGATACCGGTTTAATTTATCTGGCAAATGACGACCTTCATTAACAGCCTCACGAACCCGAATATTATAAATACGGAAACCAAAGATGATCATCCCTGCAGCCAAACATACATTCAATATTAAAATAAAATTAATAATATCTTTTTCAGCTGTCATTGGCCCATAAATGCGATTAATAATAACCGATACCGTTATGCCAGTAAAAATTATAATAATAAAACCCAGCCAGGTAGCCCGGAAAGATTTATAAATTGACTGTACAAATTCTGGCGGATAGATGCTCATCAGATATCGAAAATTTTACCTGGGTTAAGAATATTGTTTGGATCAAATACCTGCTTTATGTTTGCCATAAGCCGTATATGCGTTAAACTAAACACAATATCCAAAAAATTCTTTTGAATAAGTCCAATTCCATGCTCGCCACTGATCGTTCCGCCCATTTTTTTTACTAACATGAACAATTCCCTTAGGTTTTTTACCATAGCAGGGTTACTAAAACTACCTGACACCCCCTCTTTCTTAATTCTGATATGCAAATTGCCATCACCCGCATGACCATAACAAACTGCCTGAAAATTATTTAAACGAGCCAATTCCTTTACACCATTTATTAATGCAGGCAACGATGCCCGTGGCACCACAACATCTTCTTCAATTAAAAAACCATCGAGCTTTACTGCTTCTGCAACCCGGCGGCGCAACTTCCATAACTCTGCTTTTTGTTGTTCATCATCTGCAAATAAAATTTCACCACATTCGTATTGTAATAGTAATTCTGAAATAGCTTCCATTTCTTTCATCAAAATTTCAGGATGATTACCATCCACTTCAATAATAAGATGTGCAGCAATTTCATCAGTTATCGGCACAGCATGACTCTCTACCATTTTACTTACAATTTTCAATGCATCAATTTCAATGAGCTCTAATGCACTGGGTGTAAATCCTGCACGGAAGATTGCACTAACTGCTTCACCAGCTTTTTCCAAATTGCCAAACGGAACCAACATCAGCAATTCATATTTTGGATGCGGAATTAATTTTAAAACAATTTTTGTAACAATACCAAGTGTGCCTTCGCTGCCCACCATTAATTGAGTAAGATTATACCCGGTAGAATTTTTTAAAACATTTGCACCCGTCCAAATTATTTCACCCGTTGGCAAAACAACTTCAAGATTTAAAACATAATCTTTTACAACACCATACTTTACTGCCTTAGGTCCACCACTATTTTCTGCAATGTTTCCACCAATAAAACAACTGCCACGGCTGCTGGGATCGGGTGGATAAAACAATCCTTTTTCTTTTACTGCATTTTGTAAAACCTCTGTTATTACGCCTGGCTCTGTTATAACCTGAAGATTTTTTTCGTCAATTTCCAGGATGGCATTCATTCGCTCCAAAGAAAGTACAATACCACCCTGATGAGGAATGGCGCCGCCACTTAATCCTGTTCCCGCTCCTCTTGGAGTAACCGGAATTAAATCCTGATTACAAATTTTTAAAATAGCACTTATCTCTTCCCGGGTCCGGGGTTTAATAACAAGTTCTGGCGGGAAATGAATATTTTCTGTTTCATCATGCGCATAATGATTTAATGATTCGGGATCGATAAATA
>JANPEU010000493.1:0-3998 GCA_031423175.1 Bacteroidota bacterium | reverse complement strand
CACTTCCATTCATTTCTGTTTTCCGAGTTGACCATTCCTCCTTTGCTTTGTTTTGTAAATAAAAATAAAATGGTTTTGCAATCATGGCGGGAATAAATAGAATAGCCAGTTTAATATAGTCCAAAAATTTTTTTCGCCATTGGTTTTTTATCAACCAGTATTTTGAATAGGGAAACTGAAGATAGGTGAGGGGCAACAATTTTCTACACATTGAACTGAGAAGCTGAATTGATTTTTTATCAATTGCATCTGCTGTATTGGTCAATCGTTTTACAAACCGCGGCGAACTTTTCGTTATCCAGTTTATTGCTCCATATTTTTGATTGGAATACCAGGCTGCTGATAATTGAAAACCAATTTTGCTTTCCTGAATTTTAAAATCCTCCGTATTTAATCTTCTTAGATGTCCGGGCTCTTCGAAAAAAAAACGGTTTTCACTATTCGGATCAATACCCCTGGTTTTTAATTTGCATATTTCATATTCATAACTACCCGCATTTCCACAAGGCAGAATGTGTAATTGAAATGATACAGATTTTAAATAATCATTGATTGTTGTAAAAGTTTCTTCCAGGTTTTGTACATGCTCTATTACATGATGACTGAACAGGAAATCAAATTTGTTTAAGTAACCGGATGAAGCGGTTGCTTCAAAGAATTTGCAGTCAGGGTTTTTTCGCTGTGCATTCTGGACTGCTACCCGGCTTATTTCAACTCCATACACTTCCCACTTAGGTAATACTTCGTTAATAATTTTTGTAAATACGCCATTACCACAACCGAAATCTAATGCAGATCCGCTTTCTGGAAGATTCAGGCTTCGAATGGTTTCCCGTACTTTCTCTTTTTTCAGTTCGTCCCATTCTTCCATATAACCATCTTCATAACGGTTATCATAAAATTCGGTGGCTGTATTTATATCATGTAAATCTGAACTCATTTTCTGGGATCTGCTTTTAATACCACAATCTTGCTTTTACTTTATTCAGGTATTCTAAGGTTATTTTACTTACCGGGGTTCTTTTTTCAATTGATGAGATGATGAAAATTTCTTTCCAGCCCTTGAAGAAGCCTGGCAAATTGAATCCTGTTATTTTCAAGTACTGAAGACTCCACATAAATGCGGTACTGTAAAAATAGAGTCGTGGTAAATAACGGTACGCAACTTTTGATTTATTCACCCACATCATTCTTAGCTTTTCATTTTTCGGTTTTCGTCCCTGCGGCGATTCTTTGTGTAACATGATAATTTTATCGCTATAGCAAATCGAATAGCCAGCTTCCAGTATGCGATAACTTAAATCATATTCTTCCATACCATAAAAAAAATCATTGGGGTACATACCTAATATTGAAATTACATCTCTTCTTACTGCATGAGCACCGCCGGCATAATAGTAAGTTTCAAAACTTGATTTGTCTTTATATTCATTAAACCGTTTGTGGGGCAAGGCATTTACCTGCATTTGCAAATTTTCAAAATATAAAACTTTGAATGAAATAATTGCTTTTGGTCTTGCAGAAATATTATTTTCTCCATTGGAGTCCGCCGGCTGGCGGATAAATTCAGTCAGCAGATTATTCAAGCAATCTTTATTTTGCAAGACAGCATCATCGTCGAGCATTATTAAATAAGGAGCTCTTCCTTTCTGAATTGCATAGTTTCTGCCTTTCGCTACACCCAGATTTTCCGGAGCATCAAAATATTTTACCGGAAGTTCAGGATTATCAGAAATATATTGTTTAACCGGGGAGTAATCTTCTGTTGAAGCATTATTCACTACGATTATTTCCTCCAAAGTATTCTGCACATCGTTAAGCGAGTTGATATTTTTCAACAGTTCCAGCATATCTGCCGGCCGGTTATAGGTAATGATTATAAAACTAAGAGGCTTCAATTTCTATTTAGTATTTAAAATTATGTTTTGATAAGCTTTATTAAAAATTTCGATACTGAAATTCTGTTTAGCATAGTCAAAATTCGATTCAGAAACATTTTTACAATAGTCGGGATTGTTTTTGGCTTTTAATATAAAATCTACACCTTCTGAAATTATTTTTTCGCCATACAGAACGGAACTGAAAAGATGTCCATTGATTTCGTTTTTTAAAATCAGCGGTATATCACCAACTGGTGTAGCGGCAATGATACATCCATGTCCCATCGCTTCTATTATTGCCAATGGAAACCCTTCTGTATCTGAAGTAAGTAACAATAGATTAGCTCCGGAATAAATTTTATTGATTGTTGAGTCCTCAGAAATATTCCCATAAAATTTTATATAAGGATACTCAACATTTGAAATTACATTACTTACATCGCCCATCATTTCAAACTGGATAGCTTTATCTCTCTTTTGAACTTCTTTTGCGATAGCTGTTATAAGATGTACTCTTTTTTCAACCCCACCACGACCTACATACAAAACAGTAAACTTAGAGTTATCTTTTGGAGTTAAAGTGTCAGGAATTTTTGCTGCATTTGGAATATGAATAATATTTTCTGCAAATACATCAGGCACTTTAATTTTTTTATAAAACTGGATATGCTCATCAATCCTTTTTCTGCTAATCATTATAGTTTTGGAAATAAATTGAAGAAAGGGTGTCCGGATATATGAAAAACTATTGAAAGAATGTAATAACTCAATTTGCCGTATTGATTTATTAACCCAAGGAGAAATTTTATAAGCAAAATTGCATTGACCGTTAAATACAACCGGTTTTATTTTTTGGTTATTGATATAGCCTGTAATAATTCCGCGATAGATGAGATTTAAAAAATAAAGCCACTTATTGTCAGTAAATTTTGAAATATCTTTTATTCTGCATCCTGATTTCTCAAACTCATTTAAGAAGGAGTCATTTTCAGATTTTCGGGTAAAATAGAGTGTGCAATTTTGTCGACCTGTAGCTTGTGCTATTTGTGCATGAATCTTTTCTGCACCACCTGTATGATGAAATGGGAAAAAGAAATAAACCTGGTATTCTTTTTCATTTGGTTTTATTGCAGCGATGAATCTTCCAAGTAATATAAATGGGAAAATAAAAATATTCTCAACGTTACGTTTAAAATTTAATTGCTGATATGACCAGTTCTTTATAATTTGATTAATCGTTTAATGCGGGATAAAATTAGCTTAACCCAATTGATTTTAAAAGCGATGAGTACTTTCAGGTTAAATAAATTGAATTTCTTTTTTTTCCAAACTGATTTCAGATATATATAATAAATACTATGAATTTTTAAAAAGGCAGATTTCTTTAAAGAACCTGAGGTGATCGATTGATTATGCACCCGGTATTGCAGAAGGGGCTCATTTATTTTTTCTATAATTACATTATCTGCTGCAAGCTGCAACCATAAATCCCAATCTTGCGAATGGATTTGCGATTCGTTATATTTATATTTTTCAAAAACATTTTTCCGGAATACTACAGTTGGATGGGCTAAACAACTTTTCCAGGGTAATGTAGATTTAATAGTTCTCCATGTAGTCGCAGTTCTGTCATCATTCCAGTTTTCTTTTTGATTTCCGTTTTCATCTATACATTCAATAAAACTACTGATAACTGAAACGCCAGGGTTTTGAATCAAGTAAGATACCTGTTTTTCAATTCGGTCTTGCTTACATACATCATCAGCGTCCATCCTTACTATAAATTCACCATGTGCTCCAGTAATTGCCGTATTCAGATTTTTAGTTAATCCCAGGTTATTTTCATTTGTGATGATTTTAAATTTTGGGTTTTGACGGTAAGTGTTCAGAATATTTTTTGTAGCGAAATTGCTGTTATCATCTACAATAATAAATTCCCAATTACTATAAGTTTGATGTAGAATACTTTCGATGGCGGCGGTTAACCACTGCTCGCCATTATACACACTCATCACTACGGAAACTAAAGGTGTTTTTGCATCCATACAGCCAGGGTTAATAAAATCCAGGTTTGATAATTGTTTTTGGTATTGATAGTTGACGCAGTAGTATAGTCTA
>JANPEU010000492.1:0-2491 GCA_031423175.1 Bacteroidota bacterium | reverse complement strand
GAACTCAGACAAGAACATATAAAGCAACAGATGCTTGTGGTAATTCTTCATTCTGTACACAAACATTTACATGGACTGTTGATCTTACTAAACCAGTATTCTCAAATCCGCCAGCAAGTGTGGATATAGATTGTACAGTTCCGGTTCCTCCAGTAGCGAATCCAACTGCAACTGATAATTGTGCTGGCACACCAGTAATTGTATTAACTGGTTCTACTGATAATCCATCAAATTGCCAGAATGGATTCCAGCGTATCATTACAAGAACATGGACTGCAACAGATGCTTGTGGTAATACACAAACATATACTCAGACAATAAGGGTTAAATGTTGTGCTCCAATATGTACTTTAACACAAGGTGGCTATGGCCAATACGGCGGTACTATTTGCCTGCCAAATGGAAATACAGTTAGCCAGCATGTGATAATGGGTACTGCTCTGGATAGTGAGGATGGTGATTCAGTTGTATTTGGTAAAAAAAGTAATAACAGGTATTGGGTAATTAGTCTCTCCGATGTTAACCAGGCTGAAAACAGCAATATTCTTAAAATGTTGCCAGGTGGCGGTGGTTCATTCGTATTAGGACTTGATAATTATCCCGGTGCTCCTAAATACTCAAATGGTGCTTCATGGCCGGTAGTTCCTTTGCAGGTGGGTGGGTCAAAAGCAGGAACGATTAAGAATACATTATTGGCGCAGACAATAACTTTCTACTTCAATACGAAGATTCAGGGAAGTGGTCTTGGTTCGCTGATACTGAATGGAGACTCTGTAGTTATTTCTGATCGTGTATGTGGTACAAATGACCCAATTCCGGGAACAAGGGATACGGTATCTATTATTTCATCCACTGTGGCAGCTTATCTTGTTGGCCATGGTTATACAAGCAATGCTGCTGGTTTATTGAAATTAGCAAACGACGCTTTGGGTGGTGTGGATGTCAGTCCTTTGGATTTAAGCACTATCGCCGGAGCACTTGACAGAATTAATAATGTCTTTGATAATTGCGTCCTGTTCGAAGGTTATGTACCACTAGTACAAGGAAGGGCAACTGGTCCAGCTGTACGTGTGATACCTGACAATCAGTTAACTGTTACAGCTTTCCCTAACCCTTACGAAGAGCAGAACTTTTCTTTGAAAATAAATGCTCCGGTAAGTGGTCCTGCAACAATCGAGTTCTTTACAATTGATGGTACTAAAATATCTGAAGTTAAAAGAACGATGATTGCTCACAGAGATGAAACGGTAAGCTTTAGAGTTCCGGGTTTGCAAAAAGCAAAAATTGTTTACCTGGTTAGGATAGGCAGCTACAACTCAAAAGGTATTGTACTGAATCCGAATTAATAATTCAGAAAAACCTTTATAGCCAAGAGGCTGTCTGCAAAGACAGCCTCTTTTTTTTATACAATACCTCAAAACAATTATTGAATTTTTATAAAGCTTTTGGTATCCTGGCTTTCATCCATGCTGGCTGTTATTGAATACATTCCAGTGTTTAAGAATGAAAAATCTTTAGAATACGAATTGATTCCTTTTGTGCAACTCATCTTATCACGAAAAACCAGCTGACCATTTATATTCCGTACATAGATATTGGCTTCTCTGTTAAACGAAGAACTAACTATCATATTCAATAAACCAGATACAGGATTGTTTAATTTTATTTTTAGATTTGATATATCAGCTCTATCAACTTTAATTATATTACTGAAAGTAAACTTTCCGCTTGTGCTGTTTTGCTTTAGCCGGTAATAACAATGTTCAGGAGCATTTAAATCATTAAACTCATAACTTTTTTCAGAATTTGAATTTACTTGTCCTGTTACGTTTCCAATTGTTGTAAAATTTATACCATCAACAGATCGTTGCACATCAAATGATTCGTTATTAATTTCCCGAAGGCTTAACCATCTCAAATCATTTCCTTCTGGTCTTTTCCAAGCGGAGAAGTATTTTAAAGTTGCAGTAAGTAAAATTGAATTTATAGCTCGTACAGAATAACCACAATTAGATCCACCAATTCCATCAATTGCAACAAATATTTTAGTTCCGGCAGCCAGAAACCCCGTAGCTGCCTGTACATTAGTACCAAAACCTGCATAACATTGAAGGTAAAAAAGAGAAGAGCAGGAGCCGGTAAAAAAACCAACCTGAAAGCCAACTGAGTTTACTCCAGCGCCATTATCACAGCTGGCATTTTCAATGGATAAAGTAGTAGGGCCATCGCTTTCAACAATATAAGTGTAGAAGGCGGTATTTTCTAATGAGGAAGCACATAACTGACCAGGAGTAATTCCTGTACCGGGCCTATGACATGCATTATTATCATTAACGAGAAAAGGCCCGATTTGGGTAGCACCAGCACAAGTATTATTTGGAGGAGTATATGATTGAGCTGAAATACTAATGTTGCCCGCAATGGCTGTCTTGATTCGTAAATTATACGATGTGTTTGGTAGTAAAGTATAATTATGAGCAGGAGCCCATAA
>JANPEU010000491.1:0-4764 GCA_031423175.1 Bacteroidota bacterium | reverse complement strand
TGATGTTGCCTATTGTTTCATCAAAATCAGTTTTCATTGTAGCATTGAAAATTTTATCTTTTGCTCTTAAACCATGATAAGACAATCTTAAATATTCATCACACAAAGCATTAATGTCTGTTGGTTCTTTTACACCGCTGCTGCTTCTGCTGTGCTGCAACATGCTTTTTACTATATCACCGGCCCGTTTACCATGGTGATTTATTTTTTCTAAGTTTTGTTTTAAATCCTGTGCTATCTGCATGGCATCTTCCAGATTTCCTTTTTCAATTTCAGTATTCATTTCATCAATTAACTCTGTACTTACATCCGAAAAATTATTAACAAAGTTTAAGGGGTTTTGAATTTCATGGGCTATGCCTGCTGTGAGTTCACCAAGGCTTGCCATTTTTTCCCGTTGTATAAGTTGAAGCTGAGTTGATTTTAATTCTTCGAATGCTTGTTCAACTTTCGCCTTTTGAATATCTGTTTCTTTCTTTTGTTTTTCAAGTAAGATATAAGCCTTTTGCCTGTGTCTGTTATTGCGCCATAATATTCCGGTAATCAAAAGCAAAACAAATACTCCGGCTACCAATGTATATAATTGAACTTTATTTTTAAATTTTTCCTGTGCAGATATAATTTCTTGTTGTTTCAATTGTTCATTAAAGGTAATATCCTGAACTTGCCGGTCTTTTTCAATACTGAAAATACTGTCCTTTAAAGAATGAGCAAGCTCTATATATTTGATTACACTATCCTTATTTCCTTTTAATTTATAAGCGTATGCCAGATTTTCAATAGACTTGATCAAATAATCTATTTCTTTTTCCGGGTTAGTAGATTCTTCAACCATTTGAGCATAATATATAGCCGAATCCAGTTGCCCTGTATTCTTAAATACTGTTGACATGCCGCTGAATATCTGTAAGGTATCGCTGAATATATTATTTTGAATAGCAAGCGGAATTGCTGAACGATAATTTGCAAGGGCAAGCTTATATTTTCCTTGTAAATTTTGAATAGAAGCCAACAGGTAAATTGGAAAATTCCATTTTACTCCATTAAAAAGTTCATTTTGCAATATCGATTTTTGGGTATAAAACTCGGCTGAATCAAGGTTATTCTTCATTATATGCGTTTTGGCAATTTCAGCTAAGAATAAAGGTGCAAGCCGATGACCAGTAAAGATTAATTCTCCTTTTATATTATTCCTTTCAGCCAGGTACTCACCTGAAAAAGCATATTTCAATGCATTTTCATAATCTCCTGCTCCCCTGTAAGCACCCTGCAGATTCAAATGCACTGAAGCTATACCCATATTATTATACAGCTCTTTGTAAATATTTAAGGCACTAAAACAATATTTTATTGCAACACTGAAATCTCTGGTTTTCATAGCAATAACAAAAAAACAATCTGCTTCGCCCTTCTTATATTTTAACTTTCGTGCTAGTAATAAGCCCTGTTCGGCAAGTGAAATGACTGAATCTAATTGAGTCAGCCGTTTGCCTAATTGGACTATAGCATTTACCTCAGTTGTATCTCCTTTTTTTTGATGAACAATAGCTCTCAGGCTATCCTCCATATTTTGTGACTGTGCAGATATACAGTTGCTAATAACAAAAAAAAGAAAAATGAATATTTTATTTTTCATGCCTGAAGAATTTAAATTTCATTTGGAAGACAAATAATAAATTCTGCTCCCTGGTCATTTGATTTTACTTTTATTTCTCCACCATGTGCTTTTACAATATCATAACTCAATGATAAGCCCAAACCAGTGCCTTGCCCTGTTGGTTTGGTGGTGAAGAAGGGTTGAAAAATTTTATCCAAAACCCTTTGTGGAATGCCATTGCCATTGTCTGCAACTTTTATTTCCACTTTACCATTTACCTTTTTTGTACTCACTGAAACAGTTGGTTCGTAGCCGCCGTCATTTTGTTTTTTCTTTTCATCAACCACATAAAAAGCATTGTTGATTAAATTGAGAATCACTCTTCCAATATCTTGCGGAATGATATTGATGTTGCCAATCGTTTCATCAAAATCTGTTTTCATCGTTGCATTGAAAGATTTGTTCGCAGAATCCCGTGGATCTTTTGCCCGAAAACCATGATGAGCTAATCGCATATATTCATCTGCTAATCTATTGATATCAGTTGGTTCTTTAATGCCACTGCTGCTCCGGCTATGTTGCAGCATTCCTTTTACAATAGCATCAGCCCGTTTTCCATGTTCAGTTATTTTTTCCTGGTTGTATATTACATCATTCACAATAGCTTTTACTTCTTCTGTGTTTCCATTGTCAATCTCCTCCTTCATTTCTTCCAGCAATTCTTTATTAACTTCAGAAAAATTATTAACAAAGTTTAACGGGTTTTGTATTTCATGTGCAATCCCTGCAGTGAGTTCTCCCAATGAAGCCATTTTTTCTGATTGAATGAGTTGAGCCTGGGTGGCTTTCAAATCACTTAATGCTTTTTCTACATTATTTTTTTGTTTGTCTATCACTATATTCTGTTGGTGCAGCAGATAATTGGCTTTTTTTTCTTTTTGCCGGCTGCGGTAAATAAGCCATGCAACTAAAAGAGCTGAGAAAAGTGCTGCAAAAGCAGAGAAAATAATCCAGCGCTGCTGGTTTGTTTTTTTCTGAAACTCTATTCTCTTTTTTTCCTGTTCCGCTTTTACTACAATTTCTTTTTTAGTGTATTCATAATCTGTAGCAAGATTTGCAGTCCTTTTTTCGGTTTGCTGGTTATTGATACTGTCAGCATAAATTTTGAACTGTTGATAATAATACAAAGCTTGCATACCTAACCCTTTTGCTTCAGATATTTTACTCATGGTTTCATTTCCATCTCTTACTAATTCAATGAAGCCAATCTGCCTGGCTATGTTGATACCCTGTTGTGTTAAACTGAATGCTTTTTCATAATTTTTCAAGGCAAGGTTTACTTCACCTACTCCTAATAAACTCCGGCTTATATACTCCTGGCTGCCGATCTCTATTGCCAACTGTTTTGACGTTTGGTTAGCTGTAACAGCATCTTCATACTTTCCCTGTTTCAAATAAATAGAGGCCAGAATTGAAGAAAGGAATGCACCGGTTTCCTTGTTACCGGTTGTCTGGTTTATTTTAAAGGCTTTTAAAAGATACTCCTGTGCTTCATCATATTTACCCAGTCTGAAATATACTTCGCCAATATTTGCAGTGGCTGTTTCAATACCAGATAAGTAATTTATTTGTTTAGAAAATTGCAGCGATTTTAAATAATTATTCAGTGCATCGGTAAATTTTCCCTGAACAAAATAAATAGCTCCAATGCCATTTATGGAAGAAGATATTCCCAATGTATCGCCAAGTTTTTCTCTTATTGATAATGATTGGAAATAATTTTCAAGTGCTTCAGGAAATTTTCCCAGGTTGCTGTATACGATGCCGGTGTTATGATAAATCCTGCCGGCCCCTTTTATATAACCAGCATTTTTGGCTATTGCAAGTGCTTCTGCATAGAGTGTCAGTGTCTGGTAGTAATCACCTTTTATATTATAAGCTAAACCGATATTTCTCAGCGCATCAACTTTTCCTTTTAGATAATTGATTTTATCACATAAACGAACTGCCTCCTGTGCTAATAGAATAGTGGTGTCAGGATTTATATTATTGTATTTAAATGCCAGTTCGCTTAGTGTGTTAATGTAATTCGTATCCTGTTCATACTTTTTTTCTCCCCTGTATTTTACAATCAACGCAGTAAGACTGTCAATTTGGTTTTGTTGTGCATATAATAATGCAGGCAGTAAAATAATGATTGCAAAAATTAACTGACAGGCATGCTTTTTTATTTTCATAATCCAGTTTATTGCTTTTATCTACTTTTTATTAAGCAGGAAGTGTGATAATAAACTCCGTTCCCTCATTTTCTCTCGTCGCTACTTTAATTTCTCCGCCATGTGCTTTTACAATATTATAAATTGTCTGAATCACAGATTTGCACGGATTGTTGGATTTCACAGATTTCATTTTAAAGTACGAGTCTTTTAAAGGTTAAACTTTTACTTCCAAAATTGATTAATAAGCCAACTTCTAGCCGGTAAGCTTTGAGGTAATTTAAAACCTGGGCAAGATGAACATCTTCCAACAGAATAATTGCTTTCAGTTCCACCAAGACTTTATCTTCAACAACAAAATCGGCTCTTCTTGTTCCAATTGATTCAGCCAATTCTTTATAAAATATATCTTGTTCAATTTCTCTCGAAAACGAAAGACCTGCTTTAGTAAACTCCCATGCCAAGGCACGTTGATAAATCACTTCCTGAAATCCATTACCCAAAAATTTATGAACCTCAAATGAAGCTCCAATAATTTTTTCTGTAATTTCTTTATATTTTAGTTGCTCTTGCATTTTATATCTGTGAAATCTTTTAATCCTATTAATCCGTGATTCAGACAACAGGTAATGAAATAATAAACTCACTTCCTTCTCCTTCTTTCGTCTCCACTTTCAATTCACCTCCATGTGCTTTTACAATATCATAACTCAACGATAATCCTAATCCCGTTCCCTGTCCGGTTGGTTTGGTAGTAAAGAAGGGTTGAAAAATTTTATCCAAAACTTTTTGAGGAATGCCATTGCCGTTGTCTTTTACTGAAACCAGAACTTCGGCCCCCCTGCCTCCGCCAAGAGGCGGAGGGTTCTTAACAGTCTTTACGGTTACTGTCGGTTCATACCCATCGGGGTTTTGTTTCTTCTTTTCAGCAACAACATAAAATGCATTCGT
>JANPEU010000490.1:0-1780 GCA_031423175.1 Bacteroidota bacterium | reverse complement strand
ATCTAAAATCTAAAATCTAAAATCTAAAATCTAAAATCTAAAATCCTATCCTGGTTGTGTTATTTTTTTATAACTCGCTATTACCCCTCTTATCAATGATGAACTAAAACCCTGGTGCTCCATTTCATTAAGCCCGGCAATAGTGCAGCCCTTGGGTGTAGTTACTTTATCAATCTCCTGTTCGGGATGGGTATTTTTTTGTAACAATAAATCGGCTGCGCCTTTTACTGTTTGTGCTGCAATCAAGGTAGCAATTGTTGCATCAAAACCAATTTCAATACCACCTTGTATATTGGCTCGTATATACCGCATGGCATATGCCGTACCACAGGCACCGAGTACAGTAGCTGCATCCATTAGTTTTTCATCTATCATTACTGTTTTGCCCAATACATCAAACAATTGCTGCACATAATTTATTTGAGAAGCGGTAGTACCCGAATGTGCAAGACAGGTCATACTTTGTTGTATTGCAATTGCCGTGTTAGGCATAGCACGGATAACCGGAACCGGTTTACCAATTGCTTTTTGTAACTGATCGATCCATACACCGGTAATCACCGAAACGAGTACATGCTTCTTGGGATCCAGGGCCGGTTTTATTTCTTTAATAATATCAGCATAGTTATACGGCTTTACGGCAAGAATAATAATTTCACTATCCTTTACCGCTTTTTTATTATTGCTGTGCACCATACATCCCCGTTCTGCAAAACGATTTAATGAAGCAAGATTGCGGCGGGTAATACTCAACTCTACCGGGCGGCTGAATTCACTCATAATTAATCCATCTGCTATCGAAGCACCGAGATTTCCACCGCCAATAATTGCAATTTTCTTTGACATAAATTTTCTTTTTTATTAAAATAAAAATGCCACACAGATGTGATCTCTTGTGGCAGGCAACGGTGTAAAAATAGGATGAATCATTCAAACTGAAGTGAACTTCTTTTAAATGATATTATGATTGTCCGAAAAAAATAATGAATCATCATTCTTTAGTGTCTTGTCATACCGAACGGTGACCCGAAGCTTCGGGTTAAAACTCATTCTACTGTTGGGAAATATAGTGAGGTATCTCATACTTTTTTGAATGTATGAGATTCCTCGCTGAGATGCCTTTAAAAAATTGAATCATTAAGTTCGGCTCGGAATTGACAAGACTCCGGTATTTAAAAATTTGAAACAGAGACATAAACTAAAAAGAATTCAAAGCTCGTGAATGAATTTGGAGCTCAGTAATATTTTTTACCCAACAGAAAATTATTGACATATTCTTTCACGCCTTCTTCCAATGAATAAAAAACATTTTTATAACCTGCGGTTTTTAATTTAGTCATATCGGCTTCAGTAAAATACTGGTACTTATCCCGAATGTCCAATGGTGTATCTATATATTCAATTACAGGTTGTTTATTTAGTGCAGTAAAAATTGATTTTACCAAATCATTAAAAGTTCTTGCTTTTCCGGTTCCGGCATTATATAAACCTGCAGCGGGTTTATTATCCATAAACCAATAGCAAATGCTTACAATATCTTTTACATAAATAAAATCACGAAGCTGTTCGCCATCATTAAATCCTTCTTTATGCGATTTAAACAGTTTTACTTTTCCGGTTTTTTGTATCTGGTTAAAAGCATGAAAAATTACACTTGCCATTCTTGCTTTATGATATTCGTTGGGTCCATATACATTAAAAAATTTTAACCCGACCCAGAATGGTGGCTGATTGTCCTGAGCTTGCCGAAATGCCCATTTATCAAATTCATTTTTTGAAA
>JANPEU010000489.1:0-1891 GCA_031423175.1 Bacteroidota bacterium | reverse complement strand
AAAAATGTTTGCGCAAGACTGGTTCCGTTTTTTATTCTTTGCTCACGTATCCACACTATACTCTGGCGACAGTTGTGTAATGATTCTTCAATATTTGCCAGAAGTATTTTATTATCTGCTTCGCTATGAGACGCAAATCTTTCCAGGTAAAGGTTTATCAATCGGTTTTGCTCAAGGAAAGGCTCAATAATATCATCTACATTATCCAAATGTTGTATCACTTCTTTTTCCAAACCAATCGTAGCAACACGATAAGAAAGGACTTGCAATGAACGGTTCAGCTGATTTTGGATTTTCCGCTCTGTCAGATTAACCTGCACACCAAGCATTTCAAAAAATTGTCTCCAAAGCTGCTGATCAATTTTCGTTACCCATTTATAATCCGACTTCAGATAAAAAACACGGTTGATTACAAAAAGAAAATCATCTGGCTTTTGTAAAGCAGGTAAAATTTTATGTTTCAGTTTTCCGGTAAGCTCCTGAACAAACCCCCTTGAATGAATAATGCCGCTCTCAATTAATGCCGGAATGATATTGCTTTGCGAAAACTGGGTGAGTAGCGAACGACGGACAGCAAACAACATACTCCGGTCCTGCTGCAATTGAAATAAGAGTGCTTTGAATTTTAACTCGGCCTCTTCAATTTTTTTGGGTGATGAAGGGCGGATTTTTTTTACCAACTGAACCAATAACTCAAGGCTTCGGCTGCTACTGTCAATAGAAAACACCAGGGCATCCTGTTTTTTGACAGCTTTTGTTTTATCCTTTTTTCTAACCCCGAATTTTGCCATGACTATTGATTCCAAAAATAGACATTAAACGGCTTGCAATTGTTGCTTGATATATTAAGAAACTATAAATAAATTTCATATTTTTGAAATTCCTTTTACAACTATGGGATTAACACGAAATCATACGCAATTTCAAAAGCAGGAAGAGACTGACTTACTAACATCAGTTGAGGAAACCTGTAACCTTATTGTCTGGAATGATGAGGTAAACACGTTTGAGTGGGTGATAGAAACCCTCATTGAAGTTTGCGGACATAGTTTTGAACAAGCCGAACAATGCTCCCTCTTTATACATTTCAAAGGAAAATATGCGGTAAAAAAAGGCAGTTACGATGATTTGAAACCGCAATGTGATGCTATTACTGAAAGAGGCATTAATGCTACAATTGAAGTAATGGCGGGTTAAAATCTCAAGAAACAAATTCCCGGAAACAAATTCCCGGAAACAAATTCCAAGAGACAAAAATCAAGAACCAAACTTTATGATTTAAAAAAATCAGAAATGCTTCGTTGAAAAATTATTGGAAATTAATTTGACCATTTTTTTGGAAATTGCTTTTTGTATTTTGAAATTTTTCTAATGCCATTATTTGTTTTAAATAAAGAACTCCACTTTCCTCCAGTGCATTTATCAGAACCCGATGGCTTGCTTGCAATGGGTGGCGATTTATCTACAGAAAGACTGTTGCTTGCCTATCGTTCCGGAATTTTTCCGTGGTATGAAGGGGAGCATATTTTATGGTGGTGCCCCGATCCGCGGTTTGTTTTATTTCCAAATGATATGAAAGTGAGTAAAAGCATGGAAAAACTTTTTGCCAAAAACAGTTTTGAGTTTACGATTAATAAATCATTTAATGACGTGATACATCAATGCAAAAAGGTAACACGTAAAGAACAAGATGGAACATGGATAACTGATGAAATAGAAAAAGCGTATTGCAAACTGCATGAATTGGGCAATGCCCATAGTGCGGAAACATGGAAAGATGGAAAATTAGTTGGTGGAGTTTATGGAATAAAAATGGGAAAAGTATTTTTTGGTGAAAGTATGTTCAGTAAAGAAAGCAATGCAAGCAAGTTTGCTTTTATAAAATTTGTAC
>JANPEU010000488.1:0-7190 GCA_031423175.1 Bacteroidota bacterium | reverse complement strand
TTGATTCATGAGTACTTACAGCATTCCGGTAAGCGGCAACTATTAAACTTTGCAATTCTGTATCATCAGGGTTTTTCTGAAGTTTCTTCGATGCTAATGCTATTGCTTCATCATAATTTCCTTTGTTGTAAAGTTTGTTGGCAGTTTTGCAACTGAATAAAAATGTACCTGATAACAAAGAAATTAAAATGTAAAGTTTCGGTTTCATATTTCCTCCTTTTTAGGGAAATATTTCAAAAAGCTGTCCAGATAAATGAGATTGGGATTCTTTTATAATTAACTTAACAAAGCATAAAGGAAAACTAAAGACGGGCATATCGGGTTTGAAGAAATCGTATCACTTTATCACTTAACTGTTTTAACAAATCTGCGGTTATAGCATTATCTGAAGGGGGAGTCTTTACCTGATTTCTTAGTAAGGCTCTGTCTGAAGCAGAAAGTGCACGGCTATCACCCGAGTAGGTGTTTCTTTCATTATCCCACTCATACATTGAATTGAATTCCTCCATTTCAATAATATTTCCAACATTATTTAAAATTTCAATACGAATAAGACCTGAAGAAGTGGAAGTCATGTGAGTTGAAGTAATCGTTGCACCAGATGGAACAGCTACCGGACTAACCCTGCTTCTGCGACCAACAGAAAGATTAGTATTTGCTGCCACATCTCTTGACATGTTTTCTTTGGTTATTACACCAACAGAAAAATTTTTGAAATAAATAAATATAGTTTCATCCGGGTCTGTCTTATCATCATCAATTTTTACAAGAGGTGAAAGAATATTCTGTTTAAGTCCAAAGAGTATTTTCTGATTAAAGTTATTTAGTTCAGTATTGAAATAGTTGATTTTTGAATCAATCTCCGGTTCATTTATTGAGATGTTGATAGATCCGCATTTCAATGCTTGATGTATTCTATCCTCAATCATACTCTTTTCAGGCTGATAGTTTTTCAGCTTTATCAGTGTGTAGTAAGATTGCCTGCAGGATATTTTATACCCCTGTTTTAATAAAAAATCCGCTTCTTCACTTAACTGAATTGATAAAATCTGTCTTAAGGAATCTATCTGTGCGGTGTAATTTTGTGGTTGAATTTTTTCTGCAAGACCTGGAGTTTCGTGAATCTGTAGGTAGAGTTGTTGAAGGTTTTTGTAACTGTTTAAAGCAGCTTCTGTATTGGATGTAGCAGGATTTATTTCTAACACTTTGATGCCGTTTAAATGTTGTTGCTGTGTTTGATTATATGCAACATCAATCTGCGACAAAATATTTTTATTATGGGAATCTTTTTCAAATTTATTTAATAGCTTTTGAATATCAGTGACGGGGTGTTGCGAAAGTTTATTTTC
The DNA here is from genome assembly GCA_031423175.1 of Bacteroidota bacterium. GTDB lineage: Bacteria > Bacteroidota > Bacteroidia > Chitinophagales > Chitinophagaceae > VBAR01. Next base: position 5,841 of record JANPEU010000488.1, on the reverse strand, counting down.
TGTAGAGCATTTCAGAAAAATAAAACAACATAGCAGAATTTTTATACGGGCAGTTGAGGTTTTCATACATTACCTCTTTGGTTTATTTAAAATTACATTTAATATTGAATGTAACGGGACATCTTAACCCGGGGTTGCTAATGTTTTAGAATATCCCGGACAAAATTGTGATATTCCGGAAAGGAAGGCAGGTCGTTATGATGACCTCCGGGAATCTGTATCAATGTAATTTTTCTCGGATTCTTTTTTTGCAATTCTTCGCTATGCCGGTAAGGGATCAATAAATCTTTTTTCCCATGAATAATATAAGTATGACAATTCACATGCTGAATCCATTTATCGGTACGCAAATGAAAACGTAATACAAGTCGTACGGGTAGGATTGGTAAAAAGCGTTCAACTACTTTTAAAAAACTATAATACGGGGCATCTAGAATTAAATAACGGGGCTTATTATCTGATGCTAATTTAGTAGCAAATCCACTACCCATACTTCTGCCATAAACTATTAAGTGATCCTCTGCATATTTTTTTCTCAGTTCATCATATACAAACTGCATATCGCTCAGCATTTCTTTTTCGCTTCGCTTGCCGGTACTTTTTCCAAAACCCCGGTAGTCAACGAGCACCACGTCATAATCATAGCGGTAAAAATCTCTCGCATATTTAGCCCAGCCTTTTATACTTCTTGTATTGCCATGAAAATAAAGAATAAGCCCGGCAGGTTTTTCCCTGAAAAAATGCAACCCATTAATGCGTACACCGGGTGCTATATCAAAAAAATATTCACGGAAAGGAACATCATACTTAAATTCAAAATCCTGTTTTAGTTTTTCGGGTTTAAAAATAAAACGCTCCTGAAAAAAATAAGCAACCAGGGAAAGCAGCGCAATACCCCCGATGATATAGTAAATGATGTTTGGCAACAGGGAAAAGGTATTAAGATATTTTGATATTTGGATATTGTGGTGGTTAATAAACAGCAACTCAATCTTCCAACCTTCTTAATGGTAAGCGGGGAACTTCACTGATAATAAGCGGCATCTTTTCTACAACTACATTGCTTTGGTCAAGTCCAAATCCTTTTTCTTCGGAAAGGCTTATATCCTTTAACCAGAAATAGAATCGCATAACTACTTTTTCAAAGAAAGGCAGGTCATTATCCTGACTAAGATATTTCTCTAAAACAACAAACTGAAAATCACCGGTGGCTTTATTTTTTTCATTGGTTTCATATTTGGAAACAATATTGATTTCTTTATTTGCAAACAGATCTTCCACCACCTGCTGAAACAAAACATTGATCCGGGGTTGTCTTCTGAAACCTAATTTAAAATCAACCCTGATAATATCGTTCGGGATTATGTGTTCTACTTTATAATCACAAGTATAGGGGCTATCAACTGTGTCTACATGCACCAACCAGTAGATATCTGCCCGCTTTGGTTTTTTGCTGAGTATGGAGTAAATAATTTTATGTTCTATTTCTTTCGGGTTATCTGCACTTGTTAAGTACACTAAATGTGTTGCATATTTAGGAACAGATCGGTCATTACTCAGTTCCTGAATTTTGGGTAAATAATAGTCAAACCGTACAAATTCAACATAGCGGTTTTTAATTTTCCTTGCACGAAACCAAACGTACATTATGAAAAATAACAAACCTCCGACTATCAGTGCTACATAACCTCCATGTGGAAATTTTTCAAGATTAGCAACAAGAAATGCTCCCTCTATCGTAAAATAAACAAGCAGGTATAAATAAATTAAAATTGATTTTTTTCGATGAAGCACTAAGTAATTTGCAAATAGAATAGAGGTGGCGAGCATACAAAGTGTAATTGCAAGCCCGTAAGCAGCCTCCATTTTTGCAGAACGCTGAAAGTATAATACAACAGAAAGACAACCGATAAATAAAAGTAAATTAATTGATGGAATGAACACCTGACCTTTTTCTTCGGATGGATACCGGATTCGGAATTTTGGCCACAGGTTTAACCGCATGGCTTCACTGATAAGCGTAAACGATCCTGATATCAATGCCTGACTTGCTATAATTGCTGCTGCGGTTGCTATTACTATTCCAACAATGCGAAACCAATCGGGCATGATGCCATAAAATGGGTTTAATACAGCTACGTCAAAACTTTGATTTTGATAATGTGCAAGCAGCCATGCACCCTGACCGACATAGTTTATAATTAAACATGTTTTTACAAAAATCCAGGATACTCTTATATTGCCACGACCACAATGACCCAAATCACTATACAACGCTTCAGCTCCTGTAGTACATAAAAACACTGCTCCCAAAATCCAGAACCCCTGCGGATAGTTTACTAAAAGTTTGAAAGCATAATATGGATTCAGTGCTTTGAAAATATGGATGTCATCAAACAAATGCAGTAAACCCATCGCAGCAAGCATGCAAAACCAAATCAGCATGAGTGGTCCGAATATTTTACCAATAGATGCTGTTCCAAACTGCTGCATTAAAAAAAGAAATGCAAGTATAATGGATACGATAATGATAATTGTTTGCTGACTGATTTCAGCGAAATATTTTATTTGCCTCAACCCTTCAATCGCCGAAGTAATTGAAATAGGCGGAGTAATCATTCCATCGGCCAGTAATGCTGCACCACCAATCATGGCGACAATCACTAACCATTTTTTTCTTCTTCTTACCAATGCGTACAATGAAAAAATACCTCCTTCACCTTTGTTATCTGCCTGCAGGGTAAGTATTACATACTTCACCGTTGTTTGAAGGGTAAGCGTCCAGATGATGCAGGACAAACTTCCTGTTATCAATTCTTCTGTAACTATTTTTGTTCCGATGATGGCATTAAAAACATAAAGAGGAGATGTGCCTATATCTCCGAAAATTATGCCCAATGCAACAAGAACACCAATTTGAGAAACTCGTTTTGTATTTACAGACATGGTATTTGCCCGGAGCAGGTTTCATTTTGGCGGGCTAAAAAAAGAAAACAAATGTAATATAGCTTTTTTAAAAAAAAACTTGTTGGAGCATTTATATTATTCTTCCATCACCCGTAACAGTTTTAAATTTGATACGGGAGCTACTATTAAAGGAAATTTTTCAACGGTTACATTTGCTATATCTAAACCAAAACCTCTCTCCTCTGACAAACTCATTTCCTTGAGCCAAAAATGGAATTTCATTATCACTCTTTCTAAAAAAGGTAATTCATTATCCTGGCTTAAATATTTTTCCATAACTACAAATTGAAAATCGCCAACAATATTGTTGCTGGCAAGGCTCTCATACCGACTGGTAATATTTACTTCTTTATTTGCAACCAGATCTTCAACAACTTTCCGAAACATCAGGTTTATTTTTGGTTCCATTTTAAAGCCTAATCTGAAGTCAATGCGGATAATATCGTTGGGGATAATATGTTCTACTTTGTATTCGCAAGTATAAGGTTCATCCAAAGTATCCACATGCACCAACCAGTAAATATCTGCCCGTTTTGGTTTTTTATTTAAAATAGAATAAATTATTTTATGCTCAATCTCCTTGGGATTATTAGCACTGGTAAGATAAACCAGGTGCGTAGCATATTTTGCCACGGATCTATCATTACTCAATTCCTGAATTTTTGGAATATAATGATCTAACCTGACAAACTCAACATACCGGTTTTTAATTTTCCTTGCACGATGCCAGATATACATGATACAAAACATTACTGAGCCTATCAGCATGGTAATATATCCACCATGTACAAATTTTTTCATCAATGCAATCAGGAAGGCTATTTCAATAATTACATAGACCGCAAGGAAAATATAAATCCAGACTGACTTTACCCGATGTAGTACCAGAAAATTTGCAAATAGAAATGTTGTCATCAACATGGTAACTATTATAGCAAGTCCGTATGCGGCTTCCATATGTTTAGATTCCCGGAAAAACAAAACCACACCCAGGCAACCAAAATACATGAGCAAGCTGATTGCGGGAATAAACAATTGACCTTTTGCCTCAGACGGGTAACGAATTTTTAATTTGGGCCAAAGGTTTAACCGCATGGCTTCGCTGATTAATGTAAATGCTCCGGATACCATTGCCTGGCTTGCAATGATGGCAGCAGAGGTTGCAATAATTACACCTGCTATGATAAACCATTGTGGCATTAAATCATAAAAAGCATTTAAATCGTGTACGTTTTTATACTCCGTATTAATTAATTGTCCGGAATGATGTTTAAGTAAAGATGCTCCTTGCCCGAAATAAGTGATAAGTAAACAGGTCTTTACATAGATCCAAGAAATACGAATATTGATTTTTCCACAATGCCCCAAATCGCTATACAAGGCTTCAGCACCAGTAGTGCATAAAAATATAGCTCCCAACAGCCAGTAACCCTGCGGATAATGGCTAAGAAAATTTATTGCATAATGTGGGCTAAGTGCTTTTAGTATAGAAAGATCGTTATACAAATTAAGAATACCCAGCAAGGCAAGCATTGCAAACCAAATAAACATAACCGGACCAAATAATTTGCCGATTGATGCCGTACCAAACTGCTGCATGAAGAAAAACAATGAGAGTATAATAATTACAATCACAACAACCGTATTACTTCCATCCTCGATACCCAGTGCCGGTATTTTTTTTAATCCTTCTACCGCTGATGTGATAGAAATAGGAGGCGTAATAATTCCATCGGCAAGTAAGGATGCGCCACCTATCATAGCAGGTATTACCAACCATTTTTTACGACGCCTTACCAAAGCGTACAGTGCAAAAGTGCCACCCTCACCTCGGTTGTCAGCTTTTAAAACAAGAAAAACATACTTAATTGTTGTTTGAAGTGTAAGTGTCCAGATGATACAAGACAAAGTGCCAAGAATAAGTTCTTCGCTAATGATCTTGTCGGCTATAATAGAATTAAAAACATAGAGCGGGGAAGTTCCAATATCTCCGTAAATAATTCCTAATGCTATAACTAAACCTGCAACGGTCGCTTTATTACTTGGTTGTTTCAATGTGTTGGTCTTGTTTTATTCAGGATACCTCCTTCTGGAAATTTACCGATACAGATTTCCATAGGTAACATCCAACAAAGGTATAGGGAAAAAGAAATGCCATTCACTTAATTCATCACAGAATTTCAAATCTTTTTTTTTTAAAAAATGGCACCTGCGTAATCGGGAATAAAAAAAGATACCAACGGTTGCATCTTTTAAGGCTTAAATCGTGTCTGATTTCAAGTTCGATTTGAAAATAAAAAAATAGATTTTGACTTGTAAATTGTAATTTTAGAACGTGATAAAAAAAATGAAAACTATGTCCTTGTTAAAATCGTTAGTCACAATACTCTTTATATTTTGTTTCAGCAATACCCTGCTTGCCCAAAAAATAAAATACTCCGAACCGGGGAAAGATGATACCCGCCGTTTGAATTTTGAGATTGCCGGAAAGGTCGGTGGCAACTTTCTTATTTATAAAAATATAAGAAACATCAATCTCATTTCTGTTTATGATAATGATATGAATGAAATAGCGTCAGTGAAACAGGATTACCTGCCGGATAATGACCGGCTCATCAATGTGGATCTATTTGCTTATCCTGAACATTGTTATTTGATTTATCAATATGAGAAAAAAAATACAATTTATTGTATGGGTGTAAAAGTGGATGGTAACGGCAAAAAAATTTCAGAGTTGATGCAGTTGGATACTACACATATCAATTTTGTAACAAATAACAAGATATACTCAGTAATCTCAAGCGAAGACAAATCCAAAATTGCTGTATTTAAGATAAATTCCAAGAATAGGAAACTTTATGCCTTTACTACTTT
>JANPEU010000487.1:0-10128 GCA_031423175.1 Bacteroidota bacterium | reverse complement strand
CAATGCTACCAATATCGGATGCATCTAAATCATCGGTAGCATTGCTGCAAAAAATGCAATTGATAACAGTGGTGTAAACGCTGAAGAAATTGATCAGCTGATTGTAGCTCATAATTTCGGAAATGTAATCAAGCATACAATTCAAACAGACGCCGTTCCATCTTTAGCCAGTCATATAAAACATAAATTAGCTATTCATAATCCCAATTGTATCGCTTATGATATTTTATTTGGTTGCCCGGGCTGGTTGCAAGGCGTTATTCAGGCCGATGCTTTTTTTAAAGCCGGCATCGCAAAAAAAGCCTTAATAGTAGGTACTGAAACATTATCAAGGGTGATTGATATGTATGATCGTGACAGTATGATATTCAGTGATGGGGCTGGTGCTGCTGTTGTTGAATACAAAGAAGTTTCAATGGATGGTCCGGGAGTTCTGAGTGCATCGGTGCAAACACATTCACTAACTGAAGTGGATTATATCAATATGGGAAAATCGTTTTACCCTGATAGCGATAGCAAAATACGATTCATTAAAATGAAAGGCAGAAAAGTATATGAGTATGCCATGAAAAATGTACCTGCTGCTATGAAAGATTGTCTTGACAAAAGCGGCATAAGCATAAATGAATTAAAAAAAGTCTTTATACATCAGGCAAATGAAAAAATGGATGAAGGAATTATTAAGCGATTATATCAACTTTATGGCATTAATAAAATTCCTGAAAATATTATGCCGATGAGTATCCATTGGTTGGGCAATAGCTCTGTTGCTACCATACCTACTCTTTATGATCTTGTAATCAACAATAAAGTGGCAGACCATCATTTAGCTGCTGGAGATGTGATTCTATTTGCTTCAGTTGGTGCTGGTATGAATATAAATGCCGTTTGCTATCGCTGTTGATAAATGTAAAATAACACAGAAATAATTTATTGAAAAATAATTGTAGTACTAATTGGTCATAAAATTGTGCCATGCAAAATAATGAATTAACATTATCGGTAAGAGAAATTTCGACTACGGATATTGAATCCATCACCAATTACTGGACAAATGCAAGCGATGATTTTCTTACCGCAATGGGTGTGGACCTGAACAAAATGCCGCAAAAGGAATTCTGGAAAGAAATGCTTTCTGACCAATTAGCCCTGTCATATAAAGAAAAAAAATCGTACTGTATTATTTGGATATTAAACGGGAAAGAAACCGGTCACAGCAATGTAAACAAAATAATTTTTGGCGAAGAGGCTTATATGCATTTGCATATCTGGGATCAGTCAATAAGACAAAAAGGGCTTGGACAAAATTTTATAAAAATGACCTTACCTTATTTTTTTGAAAAGCTGGAACTGAAAAAAATATACTGTGAACCTTATTCATTAAATCCTGCACCCAATAAAACATTAATAAAAGCCGGATTTGAATTTGTAAAAAAATATATACCCACACCGGGTTTCCTGAACTTTGAACAGGAAGTAAATCAATGGGTGATGACATTTGAAAAATTTAACCATCATAAATAAAAAAGGGCCTTTGCAAAAAGACCCTTTTCTTTAACTATCAAATGAAATTTATTTTTCCATCATACCATCTGCTTTCCATTGTTTAAAAATATTGATGGTTGCCTCATCCAATTTCTCCGTTTTCTTAAAAGGCATAAAACCACGGTCGGTCGGATTCAATTCAATCCTTCGTATTATTTCATCAATATTTGCTTTTGCAGAAGCATAGGTGTTAAACGGTGTTTTATTTCCACCGGGTGGTATATGACAAGGTGTACATTTATTCATAATTACCGTTTCGATATTACCAGCATAAAGCGATAAAACTTTTACGGGTTCTTTTGGCACATCTGCAACTGTAGTTGAAGATGTTGTTTTCGCTGCTTTTTTAGCAGAGCTACAATAAGAAAATACTATTACGGTAACCGTAAGTATAGTAAATACAATTAATTTTTTCATGTTTTCGTTTTAAGGGATAAATATATTTATTTCAATTCAAAATAGATTTTTTTTCTTTGATATTGGCTTAATTTTATTTCAAATGGTAAGCTAAGAAAATTCAGTACTTTTTATTTTTACAAAATGGAATCAAAAATTAACATCCGGAATATATTACCAACAGATAATTCGGCACTTGCCAAAATTGTAAAAGGTACATTGGCTGAATTTGGGGCCAATCATCCCGGTACTGTGTATTATGATGCAACAACCGATGCGCTGTTTGAACTGTTTCAAAATGACAAGGCAGTGTACAATGTGGCAGAACTGAATGGCGAAGTAGTGGGCGGTGGGGGTATTTATCCTACGGAAGGGTTGCCAATTGATACTTGCGAACTAGTTAAAATGTATTTGCTTTCAAATGCAAGAGGATTGGGTTTGGGAAAAATAATGATTGAAAAATGTATTGAGCAGGCAAAACAAAAAGGATTCAAAAAAATTTATTTAGAAACAATGCCGGAGCTCAAACAAGCTTTAAATGTATATGCAAAATTTGGATTTGAATACCTGAAAGGTCCAATGGGTAATAGTGGTCATACAGGTTGTAGTCTTTGGATGTTGAAAGTATTATAGTGCTGTACGTTCGATAACAGATGTAATTCGACCAAAGACCAAAATGATTTCTTTGACTTAATTACTGCCACCCTGTACTAGTCACTACTCACTTCATAAACCGGGCTAAACAAATAAAGCCTACCCGAACTCACTTCTTCACACTTAAATCTTTTCCGTAATTTTTTTCCCTTCTTAAAAATCCTTCCATCACTGATTTGAAATACCTCACCTTCATTCAATTCTTCTAATAATTTATGCGTACCTGCTTTTGTATCATATTTTCTCAATATTCGCAATAAGCCATCTTCTGCACAACTACTGGCAGCCGGATTACGCAATGATTTCATTAATTCAGATTGAATATCATCCGGGAAAATTTTATGCTCAATAAATTGATGAAGCAATTGCCCATACATTTTTTTCCATTCTGTTCCATGCGAGGCAACATTTCTTCCAAACTTATCGAATGTAACTAAATGAGCAAGTTCGTGCAGCAATGTAACTAAAAATGAAAATTTATTAAGATTGCCATTTACACTGATGCGATGATTTTTATGCTGTGTAGAATGACGGTAATCACCTAAAATACTTTTCCGCTCTTTTGAAACTGTTAAATGTACTTTGTAATGATGCAAAAATTGAAGGACCGGAAGATAGGTGCCATCCGGAAGATAAGTACTGAGGCTGTTAATTGGAACTTCTTTTTTAGGCATCCGTTTTTTTCGAAGAAAGTTTCATCAAAGTTTTTACTTCAATAACTGTATAAATTACATACAAAAACATACAGGCAAACAGTGCAGGTTTGTTTACATTTTTCTTTGCACTTAAAATGTAAACAGCGGCAAGAATCATGCAGCCAAATAATTTTATCATTATTCCGCCATAAACATTCCGCATAAAAGCATGTGTGTTTTTCGATTTCATTCCATTACTCATCATCCAGAATGAAACAGCTGTAATCAGGAAAAGAAAAAGATTGCCGATTATCAATACTTCCTGATCAAATCCTTTCCTAATCAGGAAATCTCTTCCTGTAATAAAAAATGAAGTAAGTAAAATAAAAATTAAAATCGCCGGTCGGAAATGTTTCAACCCTTCTTTGTTCATTGAAAATTTATTTTATCCCATACTTATTATTCCGACAAAGTTCTTTGCCGGTTTATGAATTGGAGTGCTACGAAAAAAATCAATTACTTGGATACAGTAATTGTTTCGTTCTGTTCTTTCATTTCAACTACATTGGCACCCATATGGCATTCGCCGTTAAAAGTAGCTGTAGGCTCTATCTGAAGTTTTGCTGCATAAATATTGCCATTTACAATGCAGGAACCCCGCAGTTGCAGTAAATCTGAAACTTTAATATTACCGGAAACTTTACCAACCACATCCGCCTGTTTGCCGGAAATATTTCCTTCTACCAAACCGTTGGTACCAACGATAACTTTTGAACTACCGGAAATACTGCCCTCAACTTTTCCATCTATCCGGATATCATTGTCTGAGTTGATATCTCCTTTAACGGTAGTACCCGCACCTATTAATGTAGTGCCGTTGCCATTAGTTTTTTCAGGTTCTGTACCTTCTTTTGATTTTTGTGTAAACATTTTTAAAAAGTTTAGTCATTAATAAATTCATCCTTGGGCACTGTAATTTTATTGGTATCAAGTATTATTGTTGTAGTACCGGTCAGCACTTTCCTGATATTGTCATTATACTTTGTCAGGTAAATTACTTCCCGCTCCAGCGAATCTGCACGGTATTTTAATTGCTTATACTCCCGTCCTATTTTCACTTCATCATTTCCAGGTAAATAATATTTAATATCTGTAAAAACCATAAGAGCTACTGTAAGACCCACCAATAATACAAAAATCGAGCAAAGCATGATATATACACTCAGTCTCGAAAGTTTAAAGGTAACCACTTCCTCATAAGTATCATCATTCATCACCAGCAGCCGATATCGGTTGCGGAGTCTTTTTAATGTTGATCCTGCCTCAAGTTTTGCCATTATACTGCTAAAGTAATAAATGCATTTTTGATTTGCAGCAAAAGAAAGCATTTTCAAAGAAAAATACAGTTGTTTTTATAATAAAATGTTTGATTTTCAGTTTATAGAATTTAGATTGCGGCGAAATGCGACCTTACAAAAACCTATTCACTATACTGCTCCTATCCTTTATCTGCCAGGCATATCAAAATGCTTACGGACAGTTAGGAATTTCCTTCAATCTTAAAAAGCCAAAAGAATTTGAAGAACGTACTTTACGCAGTGAAAAATCAGACCAGAAAAAATTTACACTCCCCCGACGCTTTGTTCAAAACACCGTTACACATTTCAATTATGTTTTTAATGCCAATCAAAAGCTAAATGAGGTGTTGGAACGTGCCAAGTCAAATTTTATTGACGATTATTCAAAACTCCTTCCATTTTATAATTATTCCCTGGATGACACACAACGGGATTCATTACAATTGGACAGTATCATTGATAAATCTCAAACCGGAGTCGCCTTGCATGATTTAAGAAATGATTGGGCCGATAATCTTTATCTTCTTTGGGGTGCTGCGTATTTTTTGAAAAAAGATTTTGATAGCGCCTATTCCATGTTTCAGTTTATAAATTACGCTTTCGTAAAAAAAGAAAAAGATGGGTATTCAGGAACCATCGGAAGTAACCGTGATGGTAATAATGCTTTCAGCATTTCCACAAAAGAAAAAAACAGTTTACCTAAAAAAATATTTTCAAAACCGCCAAGCCGTAACGATGCTTTTATCTGGCAAATAAGAAATGCACTGGCAAGAGATGAATATGCTGAAGCAGCCAGCTTAATTATCACGTTAAAAAATGATCCTAATTTTCCAAAACGCCTACAAAATGATTTGGAAGAAGTACAGGCACTCTGGTTTTATAAACAAAATAATTGGGATAGTGCTGCCTTACATTTATCAAATGCATTGGGTGTAACTACCAATAAACAAGAACAGTCAAGATGGGAATATCTAATCGGCCAAATGTATGAAGCGTCTGGAAATTTTAAAGAATCAGAAAAATTTTATGAAAAAACAATTGGTCATACCACTGACCCTATTTTAGATATTTATGCAAGGCTTGCCACCATACGGGTAAATAAAGATGGTGGCGATAATTACATTGATAAAAATATTACTGAGTTGTTAAAAATGGCAAAGCGGGATAAATACACCGAGTATCAGGATATCATTTATTATATGGCTGCGCAAATGGAACTGGAGCGAAACAATATAGATGGAGCATTAGCTTTATTGAAAAAAAGCACGGAAATTCCATCCAACGACCCATCTCAACGAAATAAAGCATTTTTACAAATAGCCGAACTTACACTTTCAAAAAAACAATATCGTCTGTCTTATAATTTTCACGACAGTTTGAATATGAGTGATGAATTGCTGGCAGATAAAAGAGAAATGCTGATAGAAAGAAAAGCCTGGTTACAAAAAATTGCCGACAATATTGATATCGTAAACCGGGAAGATAGTTTACAACGCATTGCTGCGATGACTGAAGATGTAAGAAAATCTTTTATAAAAAATTTGGTACGTGAGTTGAGAAAAAAACAAGGATTGAAGGATGAACCTCTTACAACCGGTTCTTTGGCTGCTATACCTGCAGCAGCACCCGGTCTTTTTCCAAACACCGGGAGTGGTAAAGGAGAATGGTATTTTTATAATGCTGCAAACAAACAAAGAGGACAGGCAGAATTTAAAACCCGATGGGGCAATCGACCCAATCTTGATAACTGGCGACGAGCCTCAGCTATTAGTGGTGTCCTTCAGGCAAAAAATGATTTGAAAGCCGCTTTAATTTCGAATAATAATGCAACTACGAATCAACCTCAGGAAATAACATTTGATGCATTATTTGAAAATTTGCCATTGACCGTTGAAGCAAAAAAGACATCCGACAGTTCAATCACTGTTGCATTATTTATTTTAGGTAAAACTTATATACAGGAAACAGAAGATTGTGATGCCGGTACGGAAAGCCTGGAACGACTGAGAACGTTAACACCCTCCTTTGAAAAAATGAATGAAGTGTATTTCAATCTTTACTATTGTTATAATAAAAACGGCGAGTCTGCAAAAGCAGCAGCAATCAAAAGACTGATGAGTGAAAAATTTACGGAGGATCGTTTTACAAAAATTGTAACCACAGGAAAAGATCCTGAATCAAAAACACCAAACCCGGATGTAACTAAAATTTATGAAAATATTTATGATCTTTTTATAGAAGGAAAATTTTCTGAAGCGGTTACTAAAAAGAAAGAAGCAGATAGTAAGTATGGAAATAACTATTGGTCGCCACAGCTTTTATATATCGAAGCTGTATATTATATAAAACAAAGACAGGATAGCATTGCTATTGAAGTGCTTACTAGTATTGTTTCAAATTTTTCAGCATCCCCCATTGCTACCAAGGCGGCAACTTTGATTAATGTTTTAGGTCGCCGGAAACAAATAGAGGAAGAATTAACTAACCTAAATATTAAGCGACCTGTAGAAGATCAACCAAAACCTAAGCCGATTCCTGTTGTAAGTGTTCCCAAACCAATTGATACCGCTACAAAAAAACCACCAGTTCAAATTGTAAATACTAAACCGACTGTTGATACCGCACTTAAAGTTCCGGTTGCATTGGCTCAAGCGTTTACCTTAGATACAAATGCTGCTCATTATGTCGTTTTAATTTTAAATAAGGTTGATCCTGTTTTTTGCAATGAGGCAAAAAATGCGTTTTTCCGGTACAACAGAGAAACCTATTATAACAAACAATTTAATACCGATCTGAATGAAGTAGATACCGAAAATAAAATTCTTTTAATAAGTCCATTTAAAAACACCGCCGAAGCTGTCGCTTATATTGCAAAAGCAAAACCACTTACAGCTACAGAAATTATCCCCTGGTTGAAAGGTGGTAAATACGAATACTGTATCATCTCTGAAAGCAATCTTTTATTACTAAAAGCCAAAAAGAATATAGAAGAGTACAAATCTTTTATTATTTCTAAGTTTCCCGGAAAATTTTAACCATCCTTAAGCAGGCTATTTCATAAATTTGATTTCCTTTGTCCACTCCGTCTAAAGGGGTAAATGATTTTTTAACTAACTTTCATATACATTATGAAAAAATCTGTCCGAATATTCTGGCGCATCTTTTTGGGTGGCTTCCTGGCATTTGTACTGCTGGTTCTTCTTTGTGCTTATGGTGCATTTGGCGAAATGCCATCGCTTAAAGAATTAGAAAACCCTTCACTGTTACAAACCTCAGAAGTGTATGCTTCCGAGGGCACATTGATGGGTAAATATTATCTTGAAAGAGGCAACAGAAGTAATGTAGAGTATAAAAATATTTCTAAACATTTAGTGGATGCGTTGGTGGCAACAGAGGATGAACGGTTTTACAGTCATTCAGGTATTGATTATAAAAGAACAATCAGTGCTGCTGCTTCATTAGGAAAACGAGGTGGAGCCAGTACAATTACTCAACAATTGGCCAAAGCATTACTGGAACATCAACGGAAAAAAAGCAAAGCATTTACCGGTATCCAAAAAATAAAAGAATGGATTATTGCTATTAAACTCGAAAGAAATTTTACAAAGGAAGAAATTATTGCTCTTTATTTAAATGCTGTTCCGTATGGTGATAATATTTATGGCATTCGGAATGCCACCCGTACTTTTTTTCAAAAAGAACCGGATCGGGTAAACATCGAAGAAGCCGCTTTGATTATAGGCTTGCTAAAAGGAAATAATATTTACAATCCACGTCGGAATCCAAAAGCTGCACTCGATCGTCGCAATGTGGTATTAAATCAAATGGCGAAGAATGCAAAAATTTCGGATGCTGAAGCAGCAAAATTAAAAGCACGACCTATCAAAATAAATTACCTGAAGATGGATGAGAACATGGGTTATGCACCTTACTTCCGCGAAGTGCTACGTGAAGAACTAAAAGAAATTCTGAAAGACACAAAAAATGCTGATGGCGAACCGTATGATGTATATGATGATGGATTAAAAATTTATACAACCATTAATCCGCGGATGCAGGAATATGCTGAAGAAGCAGTAGCCTCCCATTTACCCACGATGCAAAAAATATTAAACAGTACCAGTTATATAAAAAATGGCAGCATTTGGAAAGACCATCAAAATATACTGGACGCTGCAATGAAGAATAGCGACCGCTGGGCAAACCTGGCTGCAGATGGATTGAGTGATAAAGAAATTAAAGCAAATTTTTTACAAAAGGTATCGATGAAAATTTTTGCATGGAATGCAAAACGTGAAAAAGATACAGTGATGACTCCAATGGATTCAATTAAATATCATAAGCAAATGATGCAGTCATCCTTTATGGTTATGGATCCTGTAACAGGTGAAGTAAAAGCATGGGTAGGTGGTATAGGTTTTAAAACTTATAAATACGATCATGTCAATCTAAAAACAAAAAGACAAATCGGATCGATTGTAAAACCCCTGTTATATGCTCAGGGTATAGAAGAAAGAGGAATGACACCCGAAACGGAATTAGAAAGATCAGCAGTATTTTTTGAAGGAAGCGGATGGGTACCTTCGGCAAAAGCATGTAAAGGCGGTGTAATGTCTATGGCAAATGCTTTGGCGTGGAGTGATAACTGTGCATCTGCACATGTAATGCAACAGGTAGGCGCTGCGCAGTTTTCTGATTTTCTTTCAAGAATTAATATTCCAACGAAAGTAGAAGCACATCCATCCAATGCATTGGGAGCATGTGATCTTTCATTGTTTGAAATGATGTGGGGCTATTCCATTTTTGCCGGAAGAGGATTTAGCACCAAACCTTATTTTATAACACGTATTGAAGATCGTAATGGTAATCTTATAAAAAGATTTGACTATAGCGTAAACCGTAAAGAAGCCATCAGCGAAATAACTGCATACAAAATGACAAGGATGATGCAGGGTACAGTTGATGTTGGTACTGCAAAAGGATTAAGAGGAAGATTGGGTGCTGTTGAAATGGGTGGCAAAACCGGAACTACGAACGATAATACTGATGCATGGTTTATGGGCTATATTCCTCAATTGGAGGCTGGCACCTGGGTAGGTTGTGATGATCGTTTTATTCATTTAGCCAAAAATGATGCAAGAGGTTATGGCGGTTTTGCAGCTAGGCCTATCTGGGAATATTTTTTTAAAAAAGTATATGCTGATAAAACGTTGGGCATTGACAAATCCTCTGTATTTGTAAAACCCGAAAATTTTGATAATGAATTATTCAGTGCAGACATCTTATCAACTGTTTCTGAATTGCCGCCTCCCGGTGCAGAAGGTGAAGATGTAGGTGCGGGTACTTCATCGGACTATGATAATACAGAATACATTGGACCCGAAAGCAAAAAAATACCAGAGGAAAAACCAGAAGAAAAAAAGGATACTGCAAAAGCGGTAATGCCTGCTAAAAAAGATGAAGTTCTTAATAACAACTCCACTCCTATCGGCGCAGCTGTCGAAGATAAAAAAAAGAAGAAAGGATTGCTGAATAAAATT
>JANPEU010000486.1:0-6634 GCA_031423175.1 Bacteroidota bacterium | reverse complement strand
AATCAAATTTTAAATTGTGAACTAACTTAGGTTGTGAAAATGCAGTAAGAGAGTAAGCAAAAATAAATATTGTAACCAGGCTTTTCATCTATTGCTAAATATTAATTTATTATTGGCATAATTGATATATTGAAAATCGTTTTCATTATTCCGGAAACGGTCAACCCACTTGGGCAATAAATAGGCTTTTTCTTTTTGACCGTGTAATCCGCCAACATTGTACTCTTTACCGTTAATTATTAATCTTGCTTCAGGTGAAATAGCCCGGAGTAATTGCTGCCCGGTTATCATATTTTTATAATCAATACATACCACATTTGGCAACACCCTGAAAGTTCTTTTTACCAAACCATTATAAAGTGTGATTTCTTTTTTATCTGTAGAATAAATAACCTGCGATTGACGGTTTGTAGTTTTCACTAACCAGTCATCAGGCCATAAATTATTTAAAGACCCGCTTTTATTTTGAGCAGAGACACTAATAGAGATTACTTCCTGAAATAAAAAGAGAAATTTTCTCATTTACCCGTAACAGATTTTATGGCTGGTGAAATCGGATGTTTCTCTTTATAAATATAACCTATCAATTGAGCAAAGGTTTGTGCAAATTGATCCTGGTAAAGCTGCATATCATTTTTCATTTCACCTTTTGCTGTTATTTCAGGACCCATTACTGCAAACCAAATCTGTGAAGCATCCTCCACACTCTGCCCATGATCTGTCCATTGATTTTTATCTTTATCTCCGCGGCCATGGTCAGTTGTAATAAATAAGCTGGTTTTATTTTTATACTGCGGATCTGTTTGTATAAAAGTCCAGATTTGTTTTATCCATTCATCAACTTGTTTTGCTGCATTCAAATACGATTTATACATCGCATGATGTGCCCACTCATCCGTTTCGCCATAAGAGATATAAATTACTTTAGGTTTTTTTGTTTTTAAATGTTCTAAGGCAGCGTAATGAGTAAATACATCCAGGCATTCAATTTCACCAAATGGTTTATAAGAATCTTTCAGCATGGCATTAATCAATTTTTCATTTGCATTGGGGGTTTTTCCTCCGGTCATATCAAAAGCATTTATAACAGGTATGCCACTTCTTTTTTCATTTAATATTCTGTCAAAAGCATCCCAAGCACCGAAGGCGGCAACTTTACCTTTAAGTTTTGCCTGCTGATTAAAAAATTCCAGTACTGTTACATTGTGATTGGGTGGGAAATCATTTGAATTAATTGTTGTGTCGGCAAAGCCAGTCATAATTTCGTTGTAACCCGGATAGCTGAACCAGTATGGATTTGCATTGTTCACCTTGTTACCCAAATTTCTATTGCCATATATCTGTCCATTCCTGTTTATTGTATTCCATAAAAATGGCATTAGCTTTTTTCTTCGCTCTGCTTCATCATTACTCCAGTATTTTTCAAAAATATAAGAGCTGTCACCTTGGTTGAATTTTGAATTGTTAGCAATAACAGAATCCATTCCTTTGAACAAATCTTGCCAGCGAAATCCATCTGTAGTTATGATGATAATGTTCTCTGTTTTTTGTGCCGTACAAAAAGTGACAGAAATAACATAGACTAAAATGGTTAAGGCGAATTTTTTTTTCATATACTTTTTACTTTTAATACCCAAACATGATTGGTTGCAGACTTTAATGTTGCTGGCAACGTAATTTCAACACCTTGCTCTGTTTGTTTCCAGGACAGATTTTTATTTGTACCCAGCATTTCTACTTTTTGATTTTTGGTAAAAGGAATTTTCTTTAATACAATTTTACTTTCAGGAAAATCAAATAGAAATATATACCGGGTCTTTCCATCTTTTGATTGTGTAAACCGGATTTTTTCTCCTTCACTAAAAACGGAAAACATTCTGGTGCTATAAATTGCTTCACTGTTTATTTTCATCCACTCTCCAATTTCTTTTAATCTTTCATATGCAACCGGATCAAACTCTCCATCGGGGCTTGGCCCGATATTTAATAAATAATTGCCGCCTTTACTCACAATGTCCACCAGCTTTTCAATAATCTCATTGGTTGGTTTGTATTTATCATTGGGTACATAGCTCCAGCTACCTGCCATCGTCATACAGGTTTCCCATGGATAAGGCAAACCTGTTTCAGGTATATGCTGTTCTGGAGTTAGATAATTTTGTTGTTCGCCGGGTACCGCCCTGTCCACCACAATTAATTTCGGTTGCTTAGCTCTTACTTCTTTTACCAGCCGGGGCATATCTATATCCTGGTTTTGCGGATTGCGAGCCCATCTTACTCCATCATATATTTCTTTTAAATAATTCTGCACTTCTTCATCAGAAGTTTTGCGTACCCAACCACCATCCAACCAAAGAATATCTACTTTACCATAATCGCTAACAAGCTCATTAATCTGGTTATGGGTAAAGTCAGTAAACTTTTTCCATTGCTCCGGATATTTTGGGATATAATAATTGGCGTTGCGATCAACGGGTGGAAATTTTTTCCACCAATAAAAATCAGAGTGCCAGTCAGGTTTTGAAAAATAAGCACCGACCCAGAAATTTTCCTTTCGGAATGCATTAAAAATTTCTTTGGTTACATTGCTACGTGGGTTGGAAGAAAAAGGAGTTCCTTTATCTGTAATCTTATAATCTGTGAATTTGGAATCAAACATGCTAAAGCCATCATGATGTTTGGTGGTAAACACCATATATTTCATACCGGCTTCTTTGGCTGCTGCTGCCCATTTTTCAGGATTAAATTTTATGGGGTTAAAAGTTGTTTTAAGATTTTCGTACGCCTTTATATAATCAAAATAATTATCAGCCACTCCTTGTTTTCTTGCACCGGTTGCCCAGCCTAAATCTTCCGGGCAAATACTCCAGCTCTCTACAATACCCCATTGGCTATAGGGTCCCCAATGCATGAGCAAACCAAATTTTAAATCTTTCCATTCTTCTAATCTTCGCTGGATAGATGTATCCGGATCTGGAAAGTATTCCTGCTGCTGGGCCACTGTAAATAATGAATTGAATAAAAAAATAACGATGAAGACCGTGGTAATATTTTTTTTCATGACCTTGATAATTAATGATACAATAAGTTTGAAGAAATTTCCTTTTTTATTCCGCCTTCTGGCTGCATAGACACTTTTAATGAGTTGCCACCACCGCTATCATAGTATAAAACTTTTATTTTATGAAACCCTTTTTTAAGAGCAGCCTTACCGTTTTTTTCTATGTTACCATGATCGCCATCGTTATTTATTATTTCTTTGTCAGCAATATAAAGTTTACTTCCGTCATCTGATTCAATATAAAAAGTGTAAATGCCATCTTTCTCAATTTTTATTAAACCGAAGAAATCAAATGCAAACCTGTCGATACGATTTTTCTTAGTTAACGAAAAAATATCGGTAATCCCTGTAACTGCAGGGTTATTGTTTATTGAATTCAAATTAATTCTCCCAGATTGCTCATAATAATTAAATGTAATTCCGGGTTCTGCTTTCGAAATCTTTATACCATTTGTCCATTCATAATTTATAACCTTTTGTTCAACTAAGGCACTTGGTAATGCGCCGGCTAAAAATGCTTTTGCTTTTATTGTTACTGATTTCCCGATTGTAATTGGCTTTGAATATAATTCGGATGAAAGTGTTGGAATAGATCCATCTGTAGAATAACGGATTGTTTCCACTCCCGGAACTGAAAGCATAATTAAAGGACTCAAAGAGCCTGATTTGTATTCCACATTAATCATAGGTTTTGAAGCAAACAGGCCAAAATCTTCAATCTTTATAGCATAAGCATAAGGTGATTTTATTTTATTGGGATTGTACTCTGGTAAATTTATTTCTACATCATTTCCTATCTGTTTCCATTGCACGGTTTCTTTTGTAGAAAGAAAACTGATTTTAGTTCCTTCTGGCAAAACAATATCTTTCAAGACCAATTTTTTATTATCCGGGTATTTTGGAAAAATGCCGTATAAGGTATTCGTATTTCGGTTATAAGTAAAAAACAATTCTTTAACTGCATAACCCGGATCGGGATCAACTGTTAACTTCAGCATCATATCGCCACCGGTTTTCCAGTCACCTTCTATATGTTCGTTATTCCCTTTATAATCTCTTCTTCCTTCACTCCATTGCGATGGTGTTTTCCATCTGCTGGTGTTATAGATTGCTTCACCATTTATTTTCAGCCATTCACCCATTTGTAATAAACGATCTTGCATGATAGGTGGAATTTTTCCGTGTTCATCGGGCCCAATATCCAATAAAAAATTTCCACCACGGCTTACTTTATCAATTAAAGCAATGATTAAAGACTGCGTAGAGTTATAATCCCATGCATCTTCTTCGCGGTTATATCCGTAACTATATCCCATACCACGGCTTTCTTCCCAATCATGATTTTCAAAATCCAAATCGGGTTGATACTCGGGTGTATAAATACCGCCATGATTAAAGCGAACACCACTTCCCCAACGGTCATTCACCACCACTTTGTTTTTCACCGGACTTTCATTATACAACCAGCTTAAAAATTCCTGGCTCTTCCATGTTTCTGCAGGTGCATCCCAATCTCCATCTGTCCAGAAAACATCGGGCTGATAATTATTGATCAGTTCTTTCATCTGGGGCCACACATGTTCTGCGGCATATTTTTTTGGATCACTTTTCCATAAAGGATTAAACCATTCGTACAAAGAATAATACATACCGGCATGAACAGATGTTTTTCTTACTGCTTTAAATAAATCACCGAGCAAATCTCTTTTCGGGCCTACATCAACGGCATTCCATTTAAAGCCCCATGTGTTGTTTGCATTTTGATTTGGCCAAAGTGTAAATCCATCATGATGTTTGGAAGTAAGTACAATATATTTTGCCCCGGATTTTTCAAAAAGCTTTGCCCAGTCATCAGGATTATATAATTCTGCTTTGAAATCATTTGCCAAATCATAATAGGTACGGTTACCAAATTTTGCTTTATGAAAATTTTGTCTTGCTGTATCTTTTGTTTGCAATCCCTGCTGATACCATTCAGCATAATTTCCTTTTGTACTCCAACCGGGAACTGCATACACTCCCCAATGAATAAAAATACCAAACTTGGAATCTTTAAACCATTGTGGTGTTGGGCGTTTATCCAGCGATTCCCAATTGGGCTGATAAATTTGCGCTATGGATGAAACAGAGATGAATAGAATGGCAAAGCAAAATAATTTTCTCATGAATTAAAGTGTTTGTTCGTTAAGCTTATCAGTTGGATTTAAAATATAGGTGAGCAGGCTATTGTCTTTTCTTAACTCTACAATTCTGAAACCACGGTAAGTTGTACCCCAGTTTCCGCCAAAATGAGCATCGAAAATAAATGGAATGTTGTTTTTCAGTTTGATGTCATCCATATCATGATCATGGCCATTAAATACTGCCCGAACATTTTTATACTTAGAAAGCAGTTCAAGAAATTCAGGGCTATCTACCGCATGTTTTGTTTGTTTCACCGGATTGATATGTACAAATACAAAAATGTTTTGTTGTTTTTTATGTTCTTCCAGCTTTTCAGAAAACCATTTTATATCCGGAGGCAAATAAGTTCCGTCTTTATTACTGGTAGTTCCAATCAAAACAGAATTCTTTTTTATTTTAAAATCAAGGTTGACAGGCATCTTCCATATTTCCTCCCATTCTTCAACAGTTGCATGATCATGATTACCCTGGCTTACATAATATTTTACACTTAGTTTATCTAATGCCATTTTTGCTGCAGCAAAATGTTTTTTATCATCATGAATTATATCCCCGTTTATCATACAAAACTCAAATGGGTTTTCTTTATGCTGGTTATTGATATTATCAGTAAGGGTGGAAAAGAATTTTTCATACTCAGTATCTTTTTGTCCGTAATGGCCATCGGATGCTACAACAAACCGAAGAACGGGTTTCCTTTTTATCCATTGCTCATAAGAATCAGAAACGTTTAGAATTTTTCCGCTGCTTAAAATTAATAAAGCAGCTGAGCTTTGTTTTAGAAAATCGAGGCGGCGCATGGTAGGTATTTTAGTTAAAATAAAATCATTCTAAAAATAAAGCATATCGGTAATATGGAAGATATATTCTTTGAACAATGAATCATTGAATATAAATGCTATCAAAATTTGAATAACATACCAAATCACGATTAAGCCGGAGTCTTGTCATGCAGAGCGGCTACTTAATGACTAACAAGAAATGAGTGAATGTAAGCGAAGCATCGCACAGTCATTTCAGTTTGAGATACCTCTCTGCCATTTCATAAGTTATAGAGTGCCTTAACCCGAAGCTTCGGGTCACCGTTCGGTATTACAAGACTCTAACAGATTGAAGTGTTCTTCAAGGAAATATCAAACTACAACTCAACTTGATTGCCCGTTTGAATGTACCTTTGCCTCATTAATTTTTACAAAAAATAATATGGAATACAGAATAGAAAAAGATACAATGGGAGAAGTAAAAGTGCCTGCTGATGCCTATTATGGCGCACAAACCCAACGAAGCATTGACAATTTTAAAATTGCGCAGGACATCAACCGGATGCCAAAAGAAATTATCATGGCTTTCGCATATCTGAAAAAAGCAGCGGCTATTACCAATAATGAA
>JANPEU010000485.1:0-26046 GCA_031423175.1 Bacteroidota bacterium | reverse complement strand
CCACCATTTGCAATTAACTCGGCCGTTTTGTTATTTTGAGAACTCGTCAAATTTACCCATGCACTAACTGTTAATGTATTTCCATTTAAATTAACTCTTGATGTTGAAGCACTGCCACCACCAGTTGCTCCTGAAACATTTAATGTTGAACAAGAAGCATTAGCTATTAAAGTAATAACATGTCCGCTTTGAATCGTTGCAGCATCTAAAGATCCTGGATAACCTGAACCTGCAACATTATTTCCAGCATTACCCCAAGTTGCTCCTAAATTCCAGTCGCCAGATGTTGCACTTGTAAATGGAGCATCCGTAAAATGACATTGAGCTGTATCACCTGATGACACACCAATTGCAGTAACAAAAAATGCTTTCCCTAAATGTGATTGCAGAGTAATAAACTGGTCGTTGTTTATTAAACCATTATTATCAGCTTGAATAGAATATTCTGTTGGAGATAACGAAGAAGGTATTTCCAAAATAGAAATTGAAACTGTTTCACCTGGCATCCATGAAGAGCCAGAAATAAATACAGTATCACCTGGCCGATAATCAGATTTATTTGTTTGCACAGTTGCCTGTCCAAAAACATTGTTTACAAAAAGGAAAGAAACAGCGAGGAGAAAGTTTGTAATAGCAAACTTAGTTCTCAAGGGGGTGGTAAAAAACTTCATGTGCAGCTCAGTTTATAGTTTTAATAGAATGAATCGGTGAATGGAAGATGCAGTTGCATCAACAGTTAATCAACAGACAGGAGATTATTGGTTTGGCAATTCAATGGATAGTGCAAATGCATTTAAAGAAATGATTTCATTTCTTTTTTTATCAATAGCATTAAAAAAAAATAGTTGGTTATTTCAGGTACGTTTCAGAGGAGGTGGATAAGGTTCGTCGGTGTTGAGAATGGTTAGGGGGTACGAACGATTCGCTAAAGTAGATTTGTTTATTTGAATAAACAACAGGTGCAGTAGATTTACTATGGAGGTTTTTTTAAAACCACCTCACCCCCAGCCCCTCTCCAAAGGAGAGGGGAGAAACGGGATAAAAACATTATTTTTGATTTTATGATAAACAAAGACATCATCATGGAAACGCTCCGGCGCAATAAGCCCTATTTTGAAAAAGAACTAGGCGTGGTTCGTATTGGTTTGTTTGGAAGCTATGCTAAAGAAAAACAAATGAAGGACAGCGATGTGGACATACTGGTAGAGTTGAAAGAACCCGATTATCATTCATTGTTAAGCATATTGATTTTGCTGGAAAAACAATTAAACAGCAAGATTGATTTAATAAGAACAGGCCCGCATTTAAGAGAAAAATTTTTATCCACGGTAGAAAAAGAAATCATTTATGCCTGACCCACTCATTTCAGAAAGGCTGGAATTGATTTTGAAATATTGAGACATGGAAGTTTGCCGACAGAGAACAATTTAGTATTTTTAACTATATACAATCCTTATGTTGATTGAAAGAACAAATAAAGAAGTGATTATACGGCTGCCTGCAACTGTAAGTACAGAGGATTTGCAGGATTTGCTGGATTATACCCGATACAAAGAACTTACATCCGCTTTAAGGGTACCACAAAAAGAGGTTGACAAACTGGCTTCGCAAATTAATAAAAACTGGTGGACTAAAAACCGTAAGAAACTGATCCGGTGAAAATTGTTGTTGATACTAATATTATTTTCAGCGGAATATTGAACTCATCCGGCCGGATTGGAAAAATTCTACTTCATTCAAAACATCATTTTCAATTTTATTCCTGTTACTTTCTTAAAACAGAAATGTTGAAACACCGGGGTAAACTTCAAACAAGAACCGGACTGACGAATGAAGAAATCGCAGAACTGGAATCGATGGTGATAAAAAATATTACGTTTATTAATGAAGGCTTAATTCCCGAAAATATTCTGTTTACAACAGAAAAGCTTTTATCAGATATTGATATAAACGATACTCCCTTTGTTGCATTATCAAAACATTTGAAAGCAAAATTGTGGACAGGAGATAAACAACTTGTAAGCGGATTGCTATCCAAAAAATTTAAAGAAGTAATTACTACTGCTGAATTATCAGAGCTTTTGGATAAGCTTGAAAGTAAATAAACCGGATGAAAATAAATAAAACTCCGGGTTTTAAAATTATTACTGAGTGGCTTTCCACTAAAGGCTATCATCCATTTCATTTTCAGCAGCAAACATGGCAGCATATCCTCAATGGTGAAAGTGGTTTGGTAAATGCACCAACCGGATGCGGCAAAACGTATTCTGTTTTTCTCGGGGCTGTTATCAATTTTATTAATCAACATCCCAACGACTATAAGAAAACAAAAAATGCAGGACTGCAATTGCTTTGGATTACTCCATTAAAAGCACTGGCAAAAGATATTGGCCGTGCAATGGAAGAAGTAATTAAGGAATTGGGAATTGGATGGGAAATAGGAATCAGGAATGGAGATACTTCTGCTACTGAAAGAAAAAGACAGAAAAATAAAATGCCGGAAGTTTTGATAATTACTCCGGAGAGCTTGCATTTATTATTGGCACAGAAAAACTATGCTGAATTTTTTGCTGAGTTAAAAATTATTGCAGTAGATGAATGGCATGAGTTATTAGGAAGTAAAAGAGGGGTGCAGGTAGAGCTGGCTATTTCTCGCCTCACCCCCTTACCCCCTCTCCTGACGGAGAGGGGGAGAAACTCTGAAAAGAGGCCTCCGATGATTTGGGGAATATCAGCTACGATTGGAAATCTTGAAGAAGCGAAGGATGTTTTGTTAGCATCTATTCAACCTCACCCCCGGCCCCTCTCCAAAGGAGAGGGGAGTAATGGTGTGATTGTTCGTGCTGATATGCATAAACAAATTGAAGTGCAATCTATTTTCCCGGATGAGATAGAAAAATATCCGTGGGCGGGGCATCTTGGAATAAAACTGATTGATAAAGTTATTCCGATTATTCTACAAAGTAAAACAACACTCATCTTTATCAATACAAGGGGCATGAGTGAAACCTGGTATCAGAAATTATTGGATGCATGCCCTGAGCTTGCTGGTAATATAGCCTTACATCATGGATCTATTGATATGGAACTGCGCTTGTGGGTTGAAGAAAATTTACATAGCGGAAATTTAAAAGCAGTGGTGTGTACATCCAGTTTAGATCTCGGTGTTGATTTCCGCCCGGTAGAAACGGTGATACAGGTAGGTTCGCCAAAAGGTGTTGCCCGTTTTTTACAACGTGCAGGGAGAAGCGGTCATTCGCCGGATGCTATCAGTAAAATTTATTTTTTACCCACACACTCCTTAGAACTTGCAGAAGCTGCCGCATTGAAAAATGCAATTGCAGAAAATTTTATTGAAAGCCGCGAACCGATGCTGCTATGTTATGATGTGCTCATCCAATACCTCAGCACACTTGCTGTATCCGATGGATTTATTCCTGCTGAAATTTTTAATGAAATAAAATCCACTTATTGTTTTGCTGAACTGGAAGAAGAGGAATGGAAAAGAATTATTCATTTCATTACCACCGGTGGCCATGCATTGCAGCAGTATGATGATTATAAAAAATTTGACGTGGATGAAACGGGCATGTATAAAATAACCAACCGCCGCATCGCTATGATGCACCGCATGAATATCGGTACCATTGTAAGTGAATCTATGATGAAAGTGCAATGGACAACGGGTGGCTTTGTGGGTGTGATTGAAGAATATTTTATTAGCCGCTTAAATCCGGGTGATGTTTTTTCGTTGGCAGGAAGAAAATTAGAATTTGTTTCTATAAAAGATATGACGGCGTATGTAAAAAAATCGTCTGCCAAAAAATCTATTGTTCCCAGTTGGCAAGGTGGCAGGATGTCGCTGAGTTCTAATTTGGGGAAGAAGCTGCGGGAAGTGTTGAACCAGTCGGCAGTTGGCAGTCGGCAGTCAGCAGCTGGCAGTCAGCAGTCAGGAGCCAGCAGTCCACAATCTGCAATTGAACTAAATGTATTGAAACCATTATTGGATTTACAACAGGAGCTTTCGCATATACCAAAAGAAAATGAATTATTGATTGAACAGATAGAAACGGAAGATGGTTATCATTTATTTGTTTACCCGTTTGAAGGAAGATTAGTACATGAAGCAATGGCCGCCATTCTTGCTTACCGTATCAGCCGCTTCACTCCGATTACTTTTTCCTTTGCCATGAACGATTATGGCTTTGAACTGCTGAGTGATAAACCGATACCGGTTGATGATACGAATGTGTATGAATTATTTTCTACCGATAATTTGTTTAGCGATATACAACGCAGCGTAAATGCAACAGAAATGGCGAAACGGAAATTCCGGGACATTGCTGTGATTGGTGGTTTAATAGCACAGGGTTATCCCGGCGAACAAAAAAAAGCAAGACATCTTCAATCGTCTGCATCTTTATTATTTTCTGTATTCAATGAATATGACACGCAGAATTTACTGTTACGCCAATCTTTCAATGAAGTTTTTTCCCAGCAGATGGAAGAAAAAAGATTGCGGGATATGCTGGAGCGAATTCAAAAATCACAAATTATTATTACTTATCCGCAACAACTCACACCATTTTGTTTCCCGGTAAAAGTGGATAGTCTGCGTGAAGAACTAACTTCGGAAAAACTTGAAGAACGAATCAAGCGGATGAAAGTGGAATTTGCAAAATAAATCTGCCAGTGCGGCTATAAGGAGTTGAGATCGTAAATTCAGATTGATTCCAACAAATATATTTTGATGATTTGTAATAGATTTGCATTACACAATTATGCAACCCAATAAATTCGCTCCGTTTCAAATTAATGGTCAGCATCTCTGGCTGAGTGCCGATAAAACAATTTATTGGGAAGAAAAACAAACGCTGATTGTTGCAGATATACATTTCAGCAAAGTGGGACATTGGCGTAAGGCAGGCATCGGTATTTCACAAAAACTGACCACTTCCGATTTGATGACACTCATAAATGCTGTTTATTATTTTAAAGCAACACAGCTGATCGTTGTTGGTGATTTTTTTCATAGCAAACAAAATAAAGAACTCGATCTGTTTACAAAATGGAGAAAGACTTTTCCCTTATTAAAAATTTACCTGATAAAAGGTAATCATGATATACTCGACAACAGTTGGTATCAAAATAATAAAATTGAAGTGCATCAGCCGCAATTAATCATCGAGCCATTTGGTTTTGTTCATGATATTTATGATGTGGAGCATCCGCTGACGAGTTATTATTTCAGCGGGCATGAACATCCGGGTGTCCGATTGACGAGTAACCGTGCAAAAAATTCTGTTATTCTTCCTTGCTTTCATTTTACCGGTGGCTATTGTGTGTTACCAGCTTTCAGTGCTTTTTGTGGCACCTCGGCAGTAAAAGCTGCTGCCAATGAAAATATTTTTGCAATCGCTGATGGATCGGTAATAAAAGTTGTTTAACGTTTTTTACGTAGCTGGTTATAATCGAGAAAGTAGATAAAGCGTAAGGTCAATTCATTTCCATGCCGCACTTTAAATAATTCACCCAGGTTATTCAAATATTTTTTGTTAACCACCCCATCAATAAATTCATTTTCACCTAACCAGTTTTTATAACCAATAATCAAGCGGCTGCCCAGGCGAAAATCCCAGGTAAAGAATGCATCCACATTAAATAAATTAAAGTTTTCATCATTCCCTCCCGGTGCAACGGGTGATGCACGATCAACAAAATTTCCATCCACATCGATAGTATAAAATTTATTATAGATTACTTTGTTCCAGTAGTGCCTTGCACGCAGTGTAAGATTTTGTCTGGATGTAAAATTAAATATACCCGTAAGTATTGTTTCAAAATTAGTAAGGTCACGTTTCCCGGCAATGGGGTCACCGTTTGTTTCCCGTAAAAAAGCATAGCCCCGGTTTTCTTCTTCAAAAGTTTTATCCGCTTTTATTCCCAATGTAAATTTATTACTGAACCGGAATTGACTTCCCAGTTTCCAATGGTAAAATTTATTATCAAATGCAGGTGAAACGCTATAACCGGCTGCATATTCAAAGTAAAATTTCTTACGGCTGTCGCTGCTTCCACTTAATTCGGACTGGTAGTTTTCCCGATAACGAATAAATTTTCCTGGAGTTTGCAATTCATAATAATCGTGAAAGGGCACCGGAACTATTATTGTATTGAGCGAAATTTCCCAGAAATTTTTGAACAACCAGAAGGAAGTAGTTGCAAACCTAAATGTCGAGTATGCACGGGGATTATAATTTAAATTGTACTGTACTAAAAGTTCATGACTATAGGTAATAAAGTTCCGGGTAGGAGTAAACTGTTTATAACTAAAGGTAGCTGAATTAACAATTTTATTTGCCGAAGTTAAAATACCAAGATCATTCGGATTGTAATTTTCGGATACAATATTATTTGAAAGTGAATACCGCCAACTACCACTCACCTTTGAATACTTAAAAGTTGTATTATACCCATCTAAAGAAGTGGCTGCCCAAATTTTACTATATCGTGCCGTACCTTGAAACACATGTGAACCTTTTTTATTGAACGCTGCAAAATCAAATGCACTCACATTTGCATCTCTGTCAGATCCATTTCGGATAACATTGGTATTTGTAAAAGAAATATAGGAACGCCCCTTTAAAGCCTGATCAAAAACAAGAATATTATAATTAGCCAGCGGCTCTGTTTCAATTTCTGTTCTTTCCCCGGTTGTTTTGTCCCGGATAATTGCATGCATGGGAGCACCTACGGCATTAAAAACACCAATACCCAACCGCTTTTCATTTCTTCCAGAAAATTTTATTGCATTGATTAATTGTGTAACTGAAGGGTTTTTTTCAATTTCAATATTTGGATCGGTGCCCATTGCCCTTACAGAAAAATATTTCGAAGGAGTACGCCCAATTCTTCTTGAATAAAATAAACCGGCTTTATTAAACAGCTCTGTGCCCTCTGTAAAAAAGGGACGGTTCTCTGTAAATTTTTGTTCATACGGTGTAAGATTGTTTACTACATTATCAGAAACTACCTGGCCAAAATCTGGAATCAATGTAGCATCCAATGTAAAACTTTCATTTAATCCGTATTTAATATCCATACCACCATTTCGCAACCATGTTTTATGAAACCCGTTTGCATCATCTGGTGATGATCGGATACCTGTAGAGACATATGGAGAAAAACTTAAACGCAGCGGTGGTTTTAAATCTTTTAAATTATTAAAATCGCCAAATTGATTAGTGAAACCATTTATTTCCGGTTTTACTTCTTTCCAAAAACTCCGTTCATTATTTCTTCTTACGAATCTTAAAAATTGAAGGCCCCAACTTTGAATATCAGCTTTCGGAAAACGAAGAGATAAATATGGTATGCGCATCTCCACCACCCAACCATCACTTTTAATACTTACTTCACTATTCCAAACGGCTTCCCAGGTTTTATCACCATAAATTCCGAACTCTGTTTTTGCATTGGGATCCAGCTTAGCATCGCTTTGAACATTAGCTGAAGTAACTAAAAACTGAAAACCATTTTGTCGATCATGATAGGTATCAAAAAAAACAGAAAAGTAGTCCACATCTTTTTGTCCCTCTTCATCACGGGCAGTAAATTGTCTTCTTATTTGTGCAGGGTCGTCATATAAATAAGCCCCGATATAAATAGCGTTATTATCATAAACAATTTTTACTTCGGATTTTTGATTAGCAGCTGCACCTACATTTGGAGAGTTTTGTATAAAGTTTGTTGCAACCGGGGCATTTTTCCAAGCCGCATCATCCAAAACCCCATCTATTTTTGGCGCCTGAGAAATCCTTACAGCTTCGATGGAACTATTTTGTGAATAGGAATAGACCCCTGAAAACAGAAATAACATGAATACAGAAGCATTAGTCCTCATACAGTAAATTGATTTTTATAAAACTGCTACTAATCAGTAACCTAAATCAGTTTTATAAAGTCTGCAAAATAAATCAATCCCGCTTCATTTCAACCGTAATTTCTGTATCAATTCATTGTTTTTTTAAGGGTAGTCACCTGTTCCTGAAGATTATTTACAAGGCTTGCAAGCTGGTTAACATCCCACCTTGCCTGCTGCCCAGCTTTGGAAATAATATAATTCGATTCCCAGATTTCCATCACATCTTCCACATTTATTGAGTAGGGCTGGTAAGAAGGGTTATCGCTTACCAATGTGAGCTTATTTTTTACTTTCGTATTTTTTTGTACTCTTTTATATACAATACCATCATGTCGGGAAACAAGAATGCAAGTGGAATTATTTTTCAAATCATCTGCATTGGATATTTTTTCACATACAATAACAGAACCACTTGGTACCGGCAACATACTATCACCTATAATTTCAAATGCCCTATAATCACCACCGCCCAACATGGGCAATGTGAATGTATTTAATTCATCAATAAAATCAGGATCGCCATAACCGGCTAAATAACCCGCAGCAGCTTTTACCGGAACAAAAGGAATATCTGATCTGCCATTGGACATTAACTTGGCTGCCCGCCGCCGGGCTAAATAATTTGATTTGTTATCACTCAAATCCCGCCGAAGCAAATCATCCATAGTGAGTTTAAACATATCACACACCGTTTCCAATACATCCATATTTGGCAAAGCCCTCTCCTCTTCATACGCACCAATAAGACTTCTTTTTACTCTGAGCTTTTCAGAAAACTCTAATTGAGTCCAGCCTCGCAACTTGCGCAGGTATTTCATATTTTGATTAGCAAAAGACATATAGAACTAATTTAATTAGCTGCAAAATACTAAATATTTTTGTTTTTCCAAATTCTTACTAAAGATTATGGCTGTTTCAAAATCTTCTAAAGGAGTCCTCTGGACAATCCATGTAAATTTTATACAATCGAAAAACAAAAAGTGACTTTTCTCCATACTCTTTTCAACAGATGTGAACTAAGCCTTTTGAATTAAAAGAAATTATTCTGCACATTTGCCAAACGCATGGCAAAGAAAAAAATTGAAAGACCTGTAATCTTAATTGTAAATGATGATGGTGTTACAGCACCCGGTATTTTAAATCTGGTGGACGCAGTAAAAGATCTTGGAAAAATTGTAGTAGTTGCTCCCGACAAACCGCAATCAGGAATGGGTCATGCTATTACAATCGGTTCCCCATTAAGATTACATAAAGTACATGTACCCGGAGCAGATGAAGCTTATTCCTGCACAGGTACTCCGGTTGATTGTGTAAAGATTGCTGTTGACAAAGTATTACATCGTAAACCCGATTTATGTTTAAGTGGAATTAATCATGGAGCCAATCACAGTATCAATGTAATTTATTCGGGTACCATGAGTGCTGCTTTGGAAGCAGGCATAGAAAGTATTCCTTCTATTGGTTTTTCATTATTGGATTTACGGATTGATGCAGATTTTACAGCGGCAAAAAAATATGCAAGAATAATTGTTGAAAAAATACTGGCTACAAAACTGGATAAACATGCTGTGCTGAATGTAAATATTCCTGCCCTGCCTGCAGAGCATATAAAGGGTATAAAAATATGCAAACAGGCTTATGCAAAATATGTGGAAGATTTTATTGAGCGGCACGACCCCGGTGGCAAACGCTATTACTGGCTCACAGGTGAGTTTGTAAATTTTGATAAAGCAAAAGATACAGATGTATGGGCTCTGGCACATAATTATGTAAGCGTAGTACCTGTACAATTTGACTTAACGAATTATGTACTTAAAACAAAACTTGAAAAAACCTGGAAATGATACTTACAAAAGATAATTTAAAACTCGGATTGGTATTGGGACTTATTGGTCCTGTACTCGGATTGATTGTCGTTTATTTTATAAAATACAGAGAACTGGCATTTGCCGATTTCTTCGAACTCTTTATCAATACAAAGAGCATGATAACTGCCATCGGTTCTTTATCCTTATTAGCTAATGTAGTTTTATTTACTCTGTATGTAAACACAAACAGAGACCATACAGCCAAAGGAATATTTATAGTAACCCTGATTTATGGTATCGGCATTTTACTTTTAAAAGTAGTTATCTGATTTTAGTTACCTGCATCCGTAATGGGTATCGTCCCCCGATTATGAGAGATCATTCACTTTTACTAAATGAATTCTATTGAGCTTTATCACCGGAAGAAATATTTTTTCTTACGATAAGCACTTCTTTGCGTTCGTTGCCGGAAACCGTATTTTGCAGCCACATGAAATATTATATTATCGCCGGCGAAGCTTCCGGAGATTTGCATGGCAGCAACCTGATAAAAGAACTAAAGAAAAAAGATTCTTCAGCAACAATCCGATGCTGGGGTGGCGATCTGATGCAGCAAGCTGGAGGCGAATTAGTAAAACACTATCGTGAACTTGCTTTCATGGGTTTTACAGAAGTGCTGATGAATCTACGCACCATTTTTAAGAATTTAAAATTTTGCAAACAAGATATTCTTTCCAATAAACCCGATGCAATTATTCTTATTGATTACCCCGGTTTCAATCTTCGTATAGCGAAATGGGCAAAGCAAAATGGGTTTAAAATTATTTACTATATATCGCCTCAGGTATGGGCATGGAAAGAAAACCGGGTGAAGCTAATGAAAGAATGTATTGACAAAATGCTGGTCATACTTCCTTTTGAAAAAGACTATTTTAAAAACAGATGGGACTGGAGTGTGGAGTATGTTGGTCATCCCTTAGCTGATGTGATTGAAAACTATCAATCATCATTCATAAACAATCAGTCATCCAACAAACCAATTATTGCGTTATTACCCGGAAGCCGGAAACAGGAAATTTTAAAAAAACTTCCCATTATGCTGGCAGTTACAAAATTTTTCCCTGAATATAATTTTATCATTGCAAAAGCATCTGCCACGGAAGATTCGTTTTATAACGAACTCATGAAAGGCTATTCGAATGTAACTACTGTTAAGAATGACACGTACAATTTATTGATACAATCAAAAGCAGCATTGGTTACATCGGGTACGGCTACATTAGAAACTGCTCTGTTTGGAATACCCGAAGTGGTTTGTTATAAAGGATCCTGGTTATCCTATCAAATCGGTAAACGATTGGTGAATGTAAAATACATTTCACTCGTTAATTTGATTATGGACAAATTGGTGGTGAAAGAATTATTACAGGAAGCATTAACCGTTGAAAATTTAAAAATGGAATTAGCAGATATTCTTTCGAATGAATTAAGGCAAACACAGTTGAAAAAAGATTATGCTGATTTAAAAACGTTATTAAGTAAAGACGGCAATGCTTCAGCAAATGCTGCGGATTCAATTGTTCAGTTTTTATCGACTCGAAATTAAAATTTACATTAATTAACTAAGTTGTTTATGAAAAATATTTTGCTTTCATTTCTTTCATTCATCATTTGTATTTTTTCTTCAGGTCAAACAAAAATTGACCCTGCAAAAATTGACATTGTCCGTGATTCATTTGGTGTGCCGCATATTTTTGCTAATACAGATGCAGAAGTGGCTTATGGATTAGCATGGGCCTACGCCGAGGATGATTTTAATAGTTTACAGGAAGTAATACTACCTGCAAAAGGATTGATGGGAAAAGTAAAGGGAAAAAGCGGGGCTGCAGGTGATTTTGCTTTTGAATTGTTTCGTTGCAGAGAGATAACGGAAGAAAGATGGAATTTACTTTCACCAGAATTTTTAAAACTGATAGATGGGTATGTGCAAGGTGTAAATGATTATGCTGCCAAACATAAAAATGAAGTGTTGCATAAAAAAATATTTCCGATAACGATGAAGGAATACATTTCATCATCGGTATTGGCTATTACCATTTTTAATGGAGCCGGCGAAGCATTGCAACGCATTTTTAATAATAAGGAATTTATTGCCCCTGAGTTTGATAAGAAGGGAAGCAATGCATCTGCAGTTCATAATTCAAAAACTTTATCAGGAGAAAATTATTTATTAATTAATGCACATCAACCCAATACCGGTTCCCAGGCTTTTTATGAAGCACATATCAACAGCAATGAAGGATTGAATGTGCTGGGAGGTTTACTTGCTGGTGGACCCTGTATTTTGCACGGCGTAAATGAGAACCTGGGTTGGGCACATACCGTAAATTATAATGACCGTATGGATATATTTCAATTAGAAATGAATCCGGAAAATGCCAGGCAATATAAATTTGATGGTGAATGGGTTAATCTTGAAACAAAAATTGTACGATTGAAAATAAAAGGTGTGCCCGTTACAATAAAAAGAAATGCATACTGGAGTAAGTATGGTGCAACCATGAAAAACAAACAGGGTTTCTTTTCGATCCGGCTTGGTGCCAATATGCGTATTGGTGCTTTGGAGCAATGGTACAAAATGAATAAAGCAAAAAATTTTACTGAGTTTTATAAAGCGGTAAGCTCACAGGAGCTTTCTATGTTTAATATTATGTATGCTGATAAATACGATACCATATTTTATATCAACAGCGGCCTGGTCCCAGTGAGAGATTCTTCAAAAAACTTTAACTGGCGCAGAACATTGCCCGGCAATACATCAAAAACGTTATGGACAAATTTCAGAACAATGAAGGAGCTACCTCAATATATAAACCCACCCAGCGGATTTTTATTTAATACCAATCATTCTTCTTTTTTGGCGACCGGTGCCAATGATAATTTAAAACCCCTTTCTTTTCCAAAAGCTGATGGCTGGGAAAATTATCATAATAACCGAAGTGCCCGGTTTCTTGAATTGTTTCCGCAAAATGAGAATCTGAGTTATGAAAAATTTAAAGAAATAAAATTTGACAAACACTTACCTGCACAACTTCGTTACACATATGGTATTGATACAATGTCGTTACTGGATGAAAAGGAATTTCCTGAATTTTCAACTTTAATAACTGAATTAAAAAGCTGGAATAAATCGGGTATGGCAGAAAGTAAAGGCGCTGCAGTTTTTTTATTGTCGTATGAGTATTTAAAAACAAAATTAGGCGGACAAGCACCAAGACAAATTACAAAAGCCGAAGCACTGGAAACATATAACCATGTAAAAAATTATTTGACAACAAATTTTGGAAGTACCGATATTACTCTTGGCGATTTGCAAAAATTGGTTAGAGGTGAAAAAGACTTTCCGCTTGGGGGTTTCCCTGATTTGCTATCCCCGCAATGGACAGGGGCATATAAATATGGTAAGCTAAAATCAACCGGTGGCGATGGGTTGATTTTATTTGTACGGTTTCCAAAAGATGGTTTGCCAATTATTGAAACACTCAATATGTATGGTGCATCGTCTCACCCCGGTAATAAACATTTTGATGATCAGGTGGAAATGTATTTACACCAAAAAACAAAAAAAATGACATTAGATAAAAAAGAAATTTATAAAAATGCAGAAAGGGTTTATCATCCTGAATAAAATTTATTAATTGAAATCTGAACTCTTGAAAGGATTTTTAGGAGAATCAAATTTTTTCATAAAAAAAAGGTGATATTAAATATCACCTTAAAGAAATTTATCAGACCTTATTATTTATCAAGCGGCTTTCTTCCCCATACCTAAATAACCACCGATAATTCCACCAACAATAGCAGATACTACAGTGCTGGCAGCAATATCAACACACATTCCAGTCATATCTCCCATCTCCATGAATGCATAATTGAAACAGTTAATAGCTGAAGACATTAATAATCCGATAACAGCTCCTGTAGCGGCACCAGCTGCTGCCGACATCGCTCCGGACTTATTCAGAATATATGAAAGCAAGAAACCTAAAAGAAGATTTGCAGCAATCAAAGCCCACCAGATCGTTTGATCATCTGCCCTCATTACTGCTTTTCCAGCCATGCTGGTGTGTTCTTTCATAAAACTCATAAGCAATGTTCCCCAAACTAACCAGCCTAATAGAAAATGGGCGACACCGCCAATAATTCCTCCTACAAGAAATTTGTTTGTGTTCATAACATTTAATTTTGGTGAAAAAATAAATTAAAAATAAAAGGTAGTAATTAATTTTTCAGAACCAGCTCATTCTTTTTCACAGTTTGCCCAATCGTTTACCTTTAACCAGCACATTTGTCTACTAATACCATTGTTTCTCAATTATATCAGTCCTTTTTGCCGTTTGGGTATTTTTAAGGAAATTCGTTAATAATTCAAATCAATAATTGCTGAAATTTCCCGGTAATTAAAACATTTAACCCAATAAACTATGTGTGGAATTGTAGGATACACCGGACCTAAAGAAGCTTATCCCATCATCATCAAAGGTCTCAAACGTCTTGAATACCGTGGTTACGATAGTACAGGTGTTGCACTCAATAATGGAAACGGAATCAAAGTATATAAGAAAAAAGGTAAGGTAGCCGACCTGGAAGAAAATATTGTCGGAAAAAATTTACATGCACATATTGGCATTGGTCATACCCGATGGGCTACACATGGCGAACCAAGCGATCGCAATGCACATCCGCATTCATCAAAAAGCGGAAAGCTGGCAATGATTCATAACGGTATCATCGAAAATTATGGTCAATTGAAACAGGAGTTAATCAATAAGGGCTACACATTTACCAGCGATACGGATACCGAAGTACTCTTAAATTTTATAGAAGAAATTAAAAATAATAATCAATGTGGTTTGGAAGAAGCCGTTCGCATAGCACTAAAACGTGTAACAGGCGCCTATGTTATATTATTACTTGATGAAGAAAATCCGGATACAATTATCGCTGCAAGAAAAGGAAGTCCATTAGTTATTGGTATTGGAAAAGGTGAACATTTTCTCGGTTCTGATGCATCGCCCATGCTTGAATACACAAAAGAAGTGGTGTATGTAAACGATTATGAGTTAGCTATTGTAAAACCCGATGAATTGATTTTAAAAAATCTCGGCAATGAAAAAATTACACCCTATGTACAGAAGCTCGATTTAGAATTGGCAGCTATTGAAAAAGGTGGTTATGAACATTTCATGCTGAAAGAAATTTTTGAACAGCCACAAACCATATTCGATTGCCTTCGTGGAAGATTGGATGCTGTAGCGGGTACAATAACCATGAGCGGCATTCAGCAATATGCAGAACAATTAATAAAGGCAAAAAGAATTGTGATGATAGCCTGCGGTACCAGTTGGCATGCAGGGCTTATTGCAGAATATATTTTTGAAGAACTCTGTCGCATTAATGTGGAAGTGGAATATGCATCAGAATTCCGTTATCGCAATCCTGTTATTGATGAAGGCGATATTATTATTGCCATATCACAAAGTGGCGAAACTGCCGATACATTAGTGGCGATTGAAAATGCAAAATTAAAAGGAGCAATTATACTGGGGGTTGTAAATGTGGTTGGATCATCAATTGCCCGTGCAAGTCATGGTGGTGCCTATACACATGCGGGTCATGAAATTGGTGTTGCATCTACCAAAGCATTTACAGCTCAGTTGGCCGTGCTTACGATGATTGCTTTAAAAATTGCACATCTCAAAGGAACAATTGATGAAGAACGATATATGTATTTATTAAATGAACTAAATGAAGTACCGGAGAAAGCAGCGTATGTTTTACAATCGAAAGACAAAATAAAAGTATTGGCAGAAAAATATAAAGATGCCCGGGACTTTCTTTACCTGGGCCGTGGTTATAATTTTCCGGTTGCATTGGAAGGTGCATTAAAGCTTAAAGAAATCTCGTATATACATGCCGAAGGTTACCCTGCAGCAGAAATGAAACACGGGCCCATCGCATTAGTAGATGAAAATTTACCCGTAGTATTTGTAGCTACCAAAGACACTTACCATCAAAAAACGGTAAGTAATATGCAGGAAATAAAAGCAAGAAAAGGCAGAGTGATTTCTGTAATTACAGAAGGGGATAAAGAAAGTACATCTTTATCAGAAGATATAATGACAATACCAGAAGCTGATGAAATAGTAGCGCCGATGCTGAGTGTAATCACTTTGCAGCTACTTGCATATTATATTGGTGTATTTAAAGGTTGTGATGTAGATAAGCCAAGGAATCTTGCAAAGAGTGTGACAGTGGAGTAAAACCCCTGTCTCCGTCAGCTGGCGGAGAGCTTAGATCGAATCTTTTATATTTGTTTCAAAATGTTTAAAGGAATAAAATTTTATTAATCAACTTTGAATTTTCAGATTTGTGTATGGAATAATTTGTGTACAAAAATTCAGAGTCTAAAAGCTCCGCCCTTGGCGGATTGGGTAATATGAACAATATCTCTAAAAAACCAATTTCCAAACTCGGGTACGGATTTATCCCAAAGGAATTTATTCCGAAAGGAAAAAATGAATATCATCTCCGCAATCTTCAAAACCGAAGTGGCATTAAATACAGAAAGCTCAATGCTACAGAAAAAGAAACGCTCATTCGCAATGCGAACAGTTCCGACAACTGGGATAAAATATTCGTATCCGATTCATTCAATCCGGACTTAGTAAAAAATTGTAAATTTTATGGCCTGGTTCGTATTGGCAAATTAGAATCCTTGTTTCTTGAATTTAATAATCTTCGTTTACCTGTTGGATTATATAACAGCACCATTATCAGTTGCGATTTTGGAGATAATATAGTAGTGGATAATGTAAATTATTTATCTCATTATATTTTGGGAAATGAAGTGATGCTGGTGAATATAAATGAAATGGCCACTACCGATCATGCAAAGTTTGGTAATGGTGTACTTAAGGATGGCGAAGATGAATCGGTTCGTGTATGGATGGAATTGTGTAATGAAAATGCCGGTAGAAAAGTAATGCCCTTTAATGGTATGCAGCCCGGTGATGCTTATCTCTGGTCAAAATACCGGAATGATTCAACGCTTCAACAAAAATTTAAGGAGTTTACTGAAAAACGTTTTGATAAACAACGCGGTTATTATGGTAAAATCGGTGATCGAACCGTAATAAAAAATTGCAAGATTATAAAAGATGTATGGATTGGCAGTGATGCTTATTTAAAAGGAGCTAACAAGTTAAAAAATCTTACC
This sequence comes from Bacteroidota bacterium, assembly GCA_031423175.1. Taxonomy (GTDB): domain Bacteria; phylum Bacteroidota; class Bacteroidia; order Chitinophagales; family Chitinophagaceae; genus VBAR01. The sequence goes on along the minus strand of JANPEU010000485.1, from coordinate 9,035 downwards.
ATCAATTCTTCATCGGAAGCAAAATCACAAATTGGTGAGGGATGTGAAATTGTAAATGGTATTATTGGATTTGGTTGCAGAATATTTTATGGTGTAAAAGCCGTTCGCTTTATTATGTCATCCAATTCACAATTGAAATATGGTGCAAGATTAATCAACTCCTATTTAGGAGACAACTCAACAATCTCTTGCTGTGAAGTTTTAAATTCACTTATTTTTCCGGCGCATGAGCAGCACCATAACAATTCTTTTTTATGTGCAGCTACGGTGATGGGGCAAACAAATATGGCAGCTGGTGCCACGATCGGAAGTAACCATAACAGCCGCGGCGCAGATGGTGAATTGGTTGCAGGCCGTGGTTTTTGGCCAGGCTTATGTGTAAGTCTGAAACATAATTCCAAATTCGCATCATTCACAATTATAGCAAAGGGTGATTTCCCTGCCGAGCTGAATATTCCGATTCCATTTTCATTAGTGAATAATGATGTGAGTAAAGATAAATTGGTAATCATGCCGGGCTACTGGTTTTTGTATAATATGTATGCCTTGGCCCGTAATGCAGATAAATATGTAGAACGGGATAAACGTTCAGATAAAACTCAAAAAATAGAATATGATTTTCTTGCACCCGATACGGTAAATGAAATTTTTGATGCGTTAGAACTGATGAAAAAATTTACCGGACTTGCTTATCAAAGAAAAACAAATGAAGTTTTAGGAGAAAAGAATATAGTAAAAAAAGGTGAGCAACTTTTAGAAAAAAAAGAAGTAATAAAGAATGAATTGGAAATACTGGCTACCGGATTTGAAAACAACAACAGAAAAGTGCAAATAATAAAAACAGAAGAAAGCTATCACCTCTTTAAAGAAATGATTCAATGGTATGGAGCTACACAACTTTTATTATTTATAGAAACGAATTCTATTTCAGGCTGGGAACAATTGATTTCCAGATTATCTTTTAATACCGAAAGAAAAGAATGGCAGAATATTGGCGGGCAATTAATACCAAAAGCAGTTGTCAGTTCATTACTACGTAAAATACATACAGGTAAAATAAGTAACTGGGATGAAGTGCATGCATTTTATAGAAATCAAACTGAAATTTATACAGAACAAAAATTACAACATGCTTTTGCCTCGCTTTTAGAAATAAAAGATATTTCTTCAAAGGAATTTACAAAAAAAACATTTAAAGATTTGCTGCTACAGGCCATCACCACTAAAGAATGGATGGTTAAGTCAATCTATGAATCAAGAGCCAAAGACTATAACAATGAATATAGAAAAATGGTGTACGAAACCAATACCGAAATGAATAATGTACTTGGCAAATTAGCAGATAATGTTTTTATCAAAGGTCAAAAAGAAGAATTAAAATTATTTAAGAAAAAAGTGAATGACCTGATCAAAACTTTCCAATTGTAAAAAAATTAATTTTGATACCTGAATGGCAAATAGGTTATTGACCAGCCAGCCTGATAACAAGCTGTATAATAAAGCAAATCTTTTAAATAATACCCCAATCGTTTTTTCTTTTCTCCGATTTTAATTACAATAGCTGCTGCAATTGATATTCGGTTTAAAAAATTATTTAAGTGATACTGATCCGTAGTCAATACCAATACAGAAGTTGATAATGGAAATTTTGCGCCTTTTGTTGGATCGCCACTTTCATATTTATTGCGCCAGCTTATAGCCGGGTTAAACCATTGTGGATTTGCTTTTGGAAATTTTGCATGAAAAGATTTCCAATGAAAATGCAACGTTTCGTTAAACCCCTTTGAAGCACCTGCAAGTAGAATTAATCCTCCGGTGAGATATTTATTTCCATTCATTTTCCATTTTGTCTGTACTTCGAAAGGTTGCTGTGCATTTAGATTAAATGCAAGTAGTAAAAATGCGATTAGCAGTTTCATAAAAACAGTTAAGTATTTTATCAAAATAAATTTTAATGACCACTGAGCATTCATCACTGGATACTGGTAGTAAGCTTTTCAGGGGAAATAAAAATCCAAAAGGTCTTAGCGAGGATAAGAAGGAAGAAGTATAATTTCTGTTTCAAAATTAGAATATAGAATCGTCTGTCAAAGTATTTTCTTTAATATATTTTATAAAGACGTATAATTACGAATACCTGAAACATAAATTAAGTTCGCTCATTGATCCCACTCATTGTTTTACAAATCGAATCGTTTTAATAAAGCCGTTTTTACCAAATACGGAAAGATGATAAACACCGGCGGGTAGTTTATCAAAAGATCTCGTCGTTTTGCGGGATAGTAACTTGTGAGGAGTTTATTGAAAATTTCAAAAATTACTTCTTTGTTGTATCAACGGTTTGCATTCCAGACTTAATTGTGTCGGCACCCGTATTTATAGTTGAATCTGCTGCAGCAGCCACATCATTGGCCATATTAGTAAGTGAATCACCTGTAACTTTTGTTTCATCTGGTGCTTGTTTGGCATCTCCGCAAGAAAACATGAATACAGCAAGAGTGGCAATTGCGAAATTTTTTTTCATGGTCTTAATTTTAAAATAGGTTAATAAAATTTATTTTGCAAAGGTAATTGGTTGCTAATCGTTTTTAAATGATACAATACCTTTTTCTCTTCTGCATATTTTTTAATGATTAACAATCGCTGAAATAAATAAACCAACCTTCACTCTTATTTCTTTCTAAAATAAATACGGATAGGAACACCCGAAAGATTAAAGGTTAACCTCAATTGATTTTCAAGATAATTCCGGTATGGTGTTTTAATATCATCCGGGAAATTGCAGAAAAATGCAAAAGAAGGTACGGCTGTAGGTAATTGCGTAACGTATTTTATTTTTACCGGATTACCACGCACCACCGGCGGATGATATGTTTCAAGTGCTTTCTTCATCGCATCGTTTAACTGCGAAGTTGGAATTTTGTTTTTTCGGCTTTCATAAACTTCCAATCCTACTTCGATTGCCTTAAAAATTCTTGTTTTTTCTTTTGCCGAAATAAAAATAATGGGTACATCATTGAAGGGTGCCAACCGATCCTTCAATTCTTTTTCATAATCACGGGCCGTGTTTGTTTCTTTTTCTTTTAAATCCCATTTATTTACCAGCAGTACAATACCTTTTCCTTTTTTAGCCGCCAGTGAAAAAATATTCAGGTCTTGCTGTGTAATCCCTTTTTCTGCATCTATCAACAGAAGGCATACATCGGCTTCGTCCAATGCTTTGATAGCACGGATAACAGAATAAAATTCCAGGTCTTCATGCACTTTCGATTTGCGACGGATACCTGCAGTATCGATCAGAACAAACTCTTTGCTGAATAAATTATAATGTGTATGAATTGTATCTCGTGTAGTTCCTGCTATTTCACTTACAATGGTACGCTCCTGCCCTACCAATGCATTTAACAAAGATGATTTACCAACATTCGGTTGACCAACAATTGCAAACTTTGGCAATGAATCATCTGTAGATTCAGCATGTGCATCATCCGGTATCAATTCCGTAATGGCATCCAGTAATTCACCGGTTCCACTTCCACTAGCCGCAGCTATAAAAAATATTTTATCAAAGCCCATACTGTAAAATTCGGATGCTTCAAGCATGCGTTCACTATTGTCCACTTTATTTACAACCAGAAAAACAGGCTTGGTAGATCTTCGTAAAACACTTGCCATTTCATCATCCAATGTGGTAATGCCTACCGCTGCATCCACCATAAAAATTATTGCGTGGGCTTCCTCAACAGCAATCAATACCTGCTTGGCAATTTCTATTTCAAACACATCATTACTCTCAGAAACAAAACCACCCGTGTCAATGACATTGTAGCTTTTGCCATTCCAATCTGTAACGCCATACTGACGGTCACGGGTTACACCACTTACATCATCTACAATTGCTTTGCGCTGTTCAAGCAAGCGATTGAACAATGTACTTTTTCCGACGTTGGGTCTGCCAACTATTGCTGTAGTAAAACTCATTTGATTTCAGATTTTCGATTGCAGATTGCAGATTTTCGGCTGCAATTTGTTTTTTATTTTTTTAATGCTTTTAGTGCTGTATTGATTGATGAAACTGTCATTGACAATATTTCATTCCCTTCTTTATATAAAACTCTTAATTCGGCTTTTCTATCGGAAAAAAATTCAGCAAGCAATTCTAAAAAAAATAAACTTTCATCTGCTTCCTCTTCAACTATCCTCATTTTATTTATAAAATCCGGTTTCGATTTTGCCCTGCATGCAGCCCGGTAGTTTGCTCCTACGGAGGATGAAGCTCTTATTAATTGACCAATATAATGTGTGGTTATATGATCGTATGGAAGAGATTTGCAAAATCTGGCAACATTAAGCGCAAACATTTTTGTTCTGCGTTTAAATTCATTCTTATCCATAAATTGAAAATTAAGAATTTTACCAAAATCTACAATCTGCAATCGCAAATCTGCAATTGCCTAATAACCATATTCTTTCAGGTATAGTTCATTATCTCTCCACTTCTCTTTTACTTTTACAAACAACTCCAAAAATACTTTTTGATCAATAAATTTTTCAATATCCTGTCTTGATAAAGTTCCGATCTTTTTTATCATATTTCCTTTGTCGCCGATTAAAATTGCTTTTTGCGATTCACGTTGTACGATGATGTCTGCTGTAATTTTTGTAAGCGTCGTTTTTTCTTCATAAGCCCGGACCAAAACAGTGGTTTGATACGGAATTTCATCTTCCATCAAATCAAATATTTTTTCCCGTATTATTTCACTTACAAAAAAACGAGTTGATAAATCCGTCATTTCATCTGTGGCGTAAAAAGGCTCTCCTTCCGGCAACAATTCTAAAATTGGTTTTAAAAATTTATTTTTATTAATACCACTTGTAGCAGTTATGGTCACTATGTTTTTGCAATAACTTTTTTCTTTAAAAAAATTTATTACCTCCTCAATTTTCTCTTTACCAGCTCTGTCTATTTTATTGATGACTACAATGGCGGGCACATTTAATTTTAAGGCAGAAAAAATTGCATCACACTCCTGAATGTTTTCATTTACATCCACAATCAGCAATGCTACATCGGAATCTTCCAAGGCCCCTTTCACAGCCAGCATCATCTTTTGATGAAGTTTATATCTTGGGTCAATGATACCGGGTGTATCGGATAAAATTATTTGATACCCCTTTTCGTTAAGAATCCCTTTTATGCGGTGTCTTGTAGTTTGTACTTTTGATGAAACAATAGCAAGCTTTTCACCCATCAATGCATTAAGCAAAGTGCTTTTACCTGCATTTGGTTTTCCGAAAATATTTACAAAACCTGTTTTCATGAAAATGGTTGAAGTGCATGCTTCAAACTGTACAAAAAATGAGGAGGTAATCAATCTTTGTCAGTTCGAGTGCAACTGAATAAAAAAAATAAACGATCCAATAATTTTGAAAGCTATCATTAAAAGCGAAAGGGAGGATCGAAATCCCGTCCGCCAGCTGGCGGATATACGCCAACTATAACTTTCATTTATTAATTAAAGACCAAATAAACTTTCTTCCCCTCCCTGTTTTTAATTCCTTTTCTCTTTGCATTGCCAATTGTTTGGCTTCATGCTGTTCAGTATAAATTATTTCCCAAGGCCTGAATTTTATTTACCAGCCTTTAGTTGCTAATTCATTATGTGATTTAAATCTTGAATCTAAATCAGCTGTGAATCCAATATAAATTTTTCCAAACTTCTGACTATATAAAACATAGACCGTAAACATAAGCCATTGTTATATTAAAAAAAGAGCCGATTCGTCTTTCAGATATTGCGAAAGGGAGGATCGAAATCCCGTCCGCCAGCTGGCGGATAAGAGCCAACCAGAACTTTCATTCATTAAAGAAATAATCCTAAATAAATTAAAGCCACCCATAATCATTGGATGGCTTTCGTTAGTTGCGAAGGGGAGGATCGAACTCCCGACCTTTGGGTTATGAGCCCAACGAGCTACCGCTGCTCTACTTCGCGATGTGGGGTGCAAATGTAAAGCTATTAGCTATTGCAGCCAAACAAATATCAAAGTCAATTTTGTTTATTAACCAGTAATTATGAATAAATCAACGATTATAATGCAAAGTATGTATCCGGTTGGACAATAATTCAACTTACTAGATCTAATAGACTATATTCACGAGTCATCAACTTATTTTTTACCAAAATCAATTTACATGAAAAAAATTCTTTTGCCTACTTGTATGATTTTCCTGGCTATTATTTCCTGCAATAAAAAAGAAAAGGAGGCAAACTGTGTTACAAGCACTACTACATTGTCTGGTAATTACAAATTCAGTTCAATAAAATATAAACAAACACCCACTTCTGCCGAGGTAGACTTATTTGCAACGTTTGCTGCTTGTGAAAAAGACGATATACACAACTTTGCAGCAAATGGAACTTATAGCTATCAGGATGCCGGTGTAGTTTGTTCTCCCAATGGTAGCTATGTAAGCACATGGTCATACGTTGGAACAACTTTTACTGTTGATGGTGACATCGCTACAATTCAGAGTTTTGATTGCAAAACATTAATTGCTTATACAGTTAATCAGCAAGTAGCCGGCGATAGAGTAACTTATACTCTGATAAAACAATAAGAAGAAAAGAATTGCAAAATAAAAAAGGGTTCCAGATAGAACGCTTTTTTTTTAAGCTGAAATACAAAAAGAGATATTACCCTTTCGATACACCGCTTGCACCACTTGTTTTTATATCCCGTATCAATCCTGCACCTCTATACTTTACATCACTTGCCCCACTTGCCTTAGCAGACAGTTCTTTATTCACTGTTATCTTTACATCACTTGCACCATTTACATCCACATCACAGTACTGGACAATAAAATCATAGCCTTTAAAATCACTTGCCCCGCTTGCATGTATAGTTAAATTAGTAGCTGACCCTTTTACTGTAATATCTGATGCACCACTCATATTCACATCTAACTTCTGTAATTCAAATTCACCTTTTATATCACTGGCTCCAGATAAAACTATTTTAAGTTCATCGGCTTTCACTAATCCCTGAAAAAAAATATCGCAGGCACCAGAAACATCAAACCGGTCAATTTTCTTAAAAGAGATATAAGCTTTCAGTTTCATTTTTTTGTTATTCCATTTTTTCATCCAGCTACTTTTCTTCATACCTATTACCAAGATACCATTATCCACTTTTATTTCTATTTCATCTATGTATTTCTTTTCAGATGCGCTAACAGCTACACCTTCTTCATTGCTTTGTGCAATGTAAACATCGAAAGAACTGGATATTTTTATAGCATGAAAATTTTTGGCCTCACGTACTTCTGCATTCGGATCATTTATTTTTTGTGCAAAAGTAAAAAAGGAAATAAAAAGCCCTGCCACTACAATCAATATCTTTTTCATATAAAATTAATTTAAGATTATTTTGAAATTTTCTTTACACTTCCACCGCCACTATTTTTTATTTCACGTATCAATCCGGTTCCCTTATATCTTACATCACTGCCACCACTGGCATCTACACTCAATTCCTTATTTACGGTAACAGATACATCGCTGCCACCATTTGCCTTTGCATTGCAGTTTTCAACTACGAAATCAGTGCCTTTAAAATCACTACCTCCACTTACATCAATAGTAAGTGAAATTGCAGAACCCGAAATTACAATATCTGATCCGCCACTTGCTTGTGCATTAAAATTTGTAACATTTATTTTACCATGAAAATCGCTGCCACCAGAAACATCTAAATTCAGTTTTATCCGATTTGAATATTCCATCAATTTCAATATCCGATCCACCGGATGCATCTAGGCCATTCAAAGTTTTTGCTGAGACATATGCTTTCAATTTTCTGCTACGCTATGTAAAATCAATATTTACATGCTTGTCTTCTTTTTCATAATAAATTTTCAAAACCCCATCCACAACTTTAGCTATTATTTTATCACGGTATTTTGTCTCAACTGCACTAACTGCCACAGCTTCATCACCCTGACTCAGGTAGAGATCGATTCCCCCCGAAACTTCAACTGCATGAAAGCCACTTACATTTCTTTTTTCTGCATTGGGATCGTTAATTGTTTTTTGAGCAAATACAACTGTCACAAATAAAACAACAGATAACAAGCTTATTACTTTTTTCATTTTATTAAATTTAAAATTATTTGATACTAACCCCGGCTCACTTTAGCTCCGGTATTTGTTCTTAGGTCACGAATACCTGCATTACCTTTATATTTCACAAAACCGCCTGTGTTTCCCCGTACGTTTAATTCTTTATTTACTGAAATATAAATGCCTGCACCCGTGCTTACTCTTACATCACAATTTTCAGTCTTCAATTCATATCCTTGGAACATACTTCCGGTGTCCCCATTTACATTCAATTTATCAGCAGAACCCGAGAAATGTATTTCAGAACCCGTAGTTTGGCTTACTTCCAAATCATCTACATCTATCATACCCTTAACAACTGCCCCCGTATTCACATTCATCTTTAAATTTGAAGCTTTTAATGTTCCCTTTATTTCTACCTGAGCCCCAGTTGATGCATTTAATTTATTAATTGTTTTAATTGAAACATAAACCCTCAGGTTTTTGCTTTCTCCTTTCTTATTAATTGCACCCAATTTAGGTTCATAATAAATTTTCAAAACGCCATTTACCACATTTGTAACTATCTTATCCCGGAACTCGGTGGTAGCTGCACTCACAGCCACATCCTCTGTTTCGCCTTGAGTAAGAATGAGTTTTATTCCGGTTGCCACATCAATTCCACTATAGCCACTCACAATTCTTTTTTCAGCATTTGCATCATTTATGGCTTCCTGGGCAAATATTTGGGAAAACGATGCTGTAAGTAATAAAATAGAGAAGAAATATTTTTTCATATCAATCGGTTTTTCTCTAATACGAATTTCATTGATTAAAGGTTACTGAGAGTTAAAAATAATTTTCCCTTATTTTTGTATCGTTCTTTTAAAAAGCATTTGCTTTAAAATTCATTGTTTCCCGGGGTGTCCA
>JANPEU010000484.1:0-9529 GCA_031423175.1 Bacteroidota bacterium | reverse complement strand
CCCGCAACTAAACGGTGTACGTCTGCATTTGCAGATGGAAAACGAAAAGAACCCGTATCACCGATAACACCCGCATAAATACAATCAGCAATTTCCATATTTATTTTTTCCGCATTGCCCGAAGCAACGATAAAATCGTAAATCATTTCGCAGGTACTGCTTTTATCCGTATCGCTGATTCCAAAATTAAAAATTTCAGTCTGTGGTTCCCGGTGATGATCAATCAGGATTTTTGTACAAGTGAGAGATGCCAACTTCGTCTCCATAAACCGGGTGCGGTGCAGCCCATTAAAATCCAAACAAAAAAGCCAGTCCGTTTCATCCAAAACTTTTTCGGCATTCGATTTAAATTTTTCATAATCAATTACCGTTTTTAAACCAGGCATCCAACCAAGCCATAAAGCCCAATTAGTAGGAGAAATAACGGAAACGCTATGGCCGAGCTGATCCAACAAATTTTTTAATGCAAGCGAAGAACCCATTGCATCTGCATCGGGTTTTTGGTGCATGACTATTGTACAACGGTGCGGCGTATTCAGTTCGGGAAAAATATCTTCAATGGGGTTCATAAATGGCTGCGAAGATAAGAGAAAGCCGTTTATCGTTTTTAGTTTGCCGTTTATAGTTTCTTATGAATTTAATCGCTGATTGAAAAATAGCTGCACAAAAACCAAAAACAATAAACAACGAACCAAAAACTACAAACTAAAAACCACAAACTTGTCTTACATTTGCCGCGCAAAAAAAAATAAAAATAATGAGCAACAGAACTCTGACAATGATTAAACCGGATGCCATGCGTAAAGGTTATGCCGGTGGTATTTTAGACATGATGATTAAAGGCGGCTTTCGTGTAGTGGCATTGAAACAATTACGTCTTTCGCCAGAAAAAGCCGGTGAATTTTATGCTGTTCATATTGAAAGGCCCTTTTATGGAGAGCTGGTAGAATTTATGAGCAGTGGTGTTGTTATAGCTGCTATCCTTGAAAAAGATAATGCCGTAGCAGATTTCAGAAAACTAATTGGTGCTACGAATCCTGCAAACGCAGAAGAAGGAACCATCCGTAAAAAATATGCATCGAGTGTAGGAGAAAATGCTGTGCATGGAAGTGATAGTGATGAAAATGCAAAAATAGAAAGTGATTTCTTTTTCTCTGCGCTGGAAAGATTTTAATACCGATTTATTTAAAATTGTTTTAGAGAAAGTTTTTTATACTTACTTGAAATAGGGAACTTAATATTTTGTGATTATCCGGATGAAGCAACTATTTTTTTTGAACCACATAGGCACATAGTACACTAGAAGGAAACACATAGACCTGCCTGCCATCAGGCAGGTCTATGTGTAAGCCTATGTTTCTTTATGCCTATGTGGTTCCATTACAAGGTTGTAATATGTGGATAGTCATTTATTTTTTTTACCCCTTTTAGAAGCATCTCCTATTCAAAAAATCAGTATGACCCCAAGAATTGAAACTTTACTGCAAAAGAAATTGATCGGCACACGAATGATAATGACGTTTGCCAACAATAAAACCTTACAACTTTGGCAGTCATTTATGCAAAGGCGAAAAGAAATTAAAAATAACCTGACGGCTGAATTGTTTTCAATGCAGGTTTATGACCAATCATACAGTTTCAGTGACTTTAACCCAAATGCAGAATTTGAAAAGTGGGCTGCTATTGAAGTTGCAGACTTTGATACAGTTCCGGATGAAATAGAAACCTATACATTAACAGGTGGATTGTATGCAGTTTTCCATTATAAGGGATTAAATACAGACACGAAAATATTTCAATACATATTCGGAACCTGGTTGCCAAATTCAAAAGATTATTTATTAGATAACAGACCTCATTTTGAAATTTTAGGGGGAAAATATAAAAATGGATATCCAAATTCAGAAGAAGATATTTGGATACCTATTAAATTGAAAGAATAACCCTGCTGAAAAATTAATCTATCAACACAAACTCTATTTCAAAAAAAATTACTTGTTCTTTTATTTTTTTATTGCAATTTTTCCTAAAATCAGGAAGATTACAGTTTTTTGCATCTGCAAATCACCAGCAATACACCTGAATTATGCAACTTACTCCTATAGTTGTGTAATACGAATCTGTTTACATCTGCCTACCTTTTCTGTTTATGATTTCAGCTTTCCAGACAATTTGAAAAAAATCGCCAACTCATTTTAAGAAATTAATTCAAACGGCATTGAAAACAATTTTATTAATTGAAGACAACCTGGATATTCTTGAGAACCTGACTGAATACCTTGAGTTGGAAGGCTATAAAATTCTTATTGCCAATAATGGAAAAAAGGGGCTTGAATTTGCCAGTGAATTTATTCCTGATTTAATTGTGTGTGATGTTTGTATGCCTGAAATGGATGGCTACGAAGTTTTACATTTACTTTTAACCACGGCCAAAACATATGAGATACCATTTATCTTCAGCACTTCAATGTCCGAAAAAGTTAACAGGACGGAAGGATTAAAACTTGGTGCAGATGATTATATCGTTAAGCCATTTGATCCGGATGATTTATTGAAAATGGCAAGAACCTGGATAAAATCAGGGAGCGGGAGGCACGCATAAACTTTTTGTAGCCGCAGTTCCCAGCTATCACTTTTATTCCGATTCATTCTGTAACAAGTATTAAAGAGTTGTCGTCAAACATTTTTTAATACCGGCTAACTAAAAAATTAATGAATCAACTGCTCAGGAAGGCCATCTATTTCCCAATAACCCGGATTATCCTGGGTATAGGAATCTGTTTTGGAATATTAATAGGTACCCGGAATTTTATTACAAAACCATTTTTTCATGCCCTGGTACATGAAAAAAATATTGCCGGTACGGTCATTAATTATATTTCCGTAGCCATTTTATTAATGAGTTATTATTATGTATTTCGTTTTTATGAAAAAAGAAAGATTACAGAACTATCAACTAAAAAATTTATAAAAGAATCATCAGGTGGTTTTCTTTTGGGCTTTTCCATCCTATCGTTAGTGATATTAATTCTGTATGCATTAGGGTATTATTCAATCATCAATATTTCGGGTTTTTCTTATTTATTAGCTCCATTTTCAGTTTTAGTGCTTGCAGCTTTAATAGAGGAAGTTTTTTTCCGGTTGGTTATTTACAGAATTCTCGAAGACTGGTTAGGTACATACAGAGCACTCTTAATAATATCGGTAGTATTTACAATTCCACATCTGTTAAATGAAAATGTTTCAGTTCTATCTGTTTTATTAATATTGATTTTTGGGTTTGCTCATGGTATTATGTATAACTACACAAAACGTTTATGGCTTCCTTTTGCTTTTCACCTGGGCTGGAATTTTGCCCAACCCTTTTATGGTTCTAATCTTTCAGGAACTGAGGGAGACAGTGTTATTCATGCAAAATTCGAAGGGCCGTTACTTCTTACCGGCAGTGATTTTGGTATTGAAGATTCGATCTTTTCGATCTTTCTCCTGGCAATTATATCAATTATTTTTTTATATCTCTCAATACGAGGAGATAAAATTGTAAAAAGAAAAATTTAAATCTCCTTCGTCTTTACAATCTTATTTTCTACTGGAGTTACCTGGTATCCTTCTTTTCTTAACAGATTAATAACTCCATTTGTCGATTTTTTTAAGGAAATGTGTAATTTGTACTTAAAATTTCAAGGACATGATTACAGGTAAATCAATTTTAATTACATTTTTTATATCAATTTATTCTTCAGGATTTTGTCAACCTGTTTTTCCTGAAAAAGGGATATTCAGCGAAGATGAGTTAAGGCTAAAGGAATGTACTTTTGAAAAGGATGCAGAAGCGATTATTCTGCTTGATGAGGCCACTTCGAATCATGATGACGAATACCGATTAATAACAAAAAGAAGAATCCGGATCAAAATTTTAAATGAGAAAGGACTGAATTGGGCTAATATCATTATTCCTTATTATTCAAAAGATAAATTCGAAACAATTTCAGATGTTGAAGGATTCACATATAATTATAAAGGAACTGGACAGGCAGGGGAAATGATTACCCTTGAAAAAAAACAAATTTTTACCGAAAAAGTTAATGACAGATTTTCTAATATCAAGTTTGCCCTGCCGTCTGTAAGTGCAGGAAGCATTATTGAATATTGGTACACAAGTGAAATGAAACATTATGGAGGATTAAGGAGTTGGGATTTTCAATCGGAAATCCCAATATTGAAAAGTGCTTATCTCTTGACTATAATACCAAATACCGAATTTTCATATATTGTTTCAAAAAAAATAAATTACGATATATTAATACTTCCCCTAAAGAAAACCGGGCAAATTTATTTTGAAATGAATAATATCCCCGGTTTAAAAAACGAACCATTCATGAATGCACCAAAAGATTACATTCAGAGGGTCGAATTTCAACTAAGCAGCTACAAAAGTGTTTACGGAGTTACAATGAAAGTAGATGATACTTGGAACCGATTAGCTAAAGATTTGTCACAGGATGAAGAATTGGGTTCAGCTATGAAAAAAGATTTACCAGGTTTAGATCCTTTACGAACATTGTTGGCTGGCGAAACTTCTCTCCAGAAAAAACTTGCTATAATATATAAGTATGTACAATTGAATTTTTCGTGGAATGGTCTTGATAGCAAATACACATCCGAAGGATTGAAAAAAATAATGGAAAAAAGAAACGGTACATCCGGAGAGTTAAACCTTGTTATGGTTAATTTGTTACAGATTTTCGGAATAGAGGCCTATCCTTTACTTGTAGCAGAAAGAAGTTTTGGGAATGTTGATCCCCGGTTTCCATTAATAGATCGGTTTAATAAAACAGTAGTTTATGCAGTTATTGAGGAAAAAACATTTATACTTGATGTTACTGACAAATATTGCCCTCCTGACATTATCCCCTATCCACTCTTGAATACATATGCTTTGGTTGTAAACAAAAACACAAAAGAATTAACTAATATTAATGCAGACAATACAGCCTTTAACTCTCATATTACCCTCAATTCGAAAATTGCTAAAGAAGGAATACTATCTGGAACTGCAAGTATATGGAACAAACAATATGCAACCCAACATTATACAAGACTAATAAAAGAAAACGAACCTGCTTTTATCAAAAATGTAGAAGAAGAAAATCAAAATATAGAAGTAATTAATTTTAAAAGCAATATATTTTCATCTGATACTGGCTCGTTTATCTTTCAGTTTGACTTTAAAAAAGATTTACACGATAATAGCGGATTCATCTTATTAAATTATAATCTATTAACCGGACTCCTCAAAAACCCATTCACAAAAAACATCAGATTCACTGATATTAACTTTGGCTATCCTTACTCTGTTATCAGTGAACATATAATTGAATTACCTGAAGGCACAAAACTTGATTTACCCGTGGATAAAACGGTTACAACCCCCAAAAAAGACATGTTAGCTTCACGCAAATTTGAAAAAAAAGGAAATAAACTTTTTATTAAAATTGAAATTTCCCGAATAGCAACTTTTTATCCCGTTAATGCGTATTCAGTATTGCAATTATTTTATAAGGATATGCTGATGATGTTTAATGAGCCTGTTACAATTAAACTAGCAAAAAATAATTAAACTTCTTATCACTTTTTCCTAATAAATTATTAAATCGTTTTTAGTACTGTCGGTGTATTAATTTATCCTCGGAAATAAAAGAATGCCTTCATAAGGGGTTTGCCGATTAGAAGCATTCAGCATAGCATCAACCCCTCGTCTAAATATTCACCAAACTGAAAGATTTTTGAAATCAAAGGCAATTTATTTGAAAGCTATTTCAAATCTCCTTTGTCTTAACAATATTATTTTCCACCGGCGTTACTTTATATCCATCTTTTCGTAAAAGATTGATCACTCCATTTTCTCCGGGTAAATGACCCGCACCTACTGCTATCACTAATGATTTTTTTGGCAACAGATCGTTCAGCTTCACAACCCAGTTCCTGTTTCTGGCAAAAAGCAGAATTTCATAATACTCTAGCATACCCGGCTCCGATTTCATCATCATCTTTTCCAAATTATCTAAATTTTGAGATTTGTATGTCTCCATCATCTTTTCTGTTTCTTTATTTTCCACACCGGCATTGGAACTGTCAATATAATTCAGCAACTGCATTGCCTGCATCTTATAAGGAATCTTATCTAAAATACTTGCCTGGTATTTTAGTGTCTCCAAACCTTTAATTGGTTTTTTATTTTTATTGGCTTCACCCATTATCACCTGTTCAATTGCCACAGCATCTTCACATTGCATTCCTTTTTGTTCCAGCAGGCTGCTTGCCAGCATGGGTTTAAATTTTTGCAGCATTGTAAAAGGAATCATGCTGCTGTTTTTTTCAAAATAGGTTTTTACTTTTTCATATTCATCAGCTGTATATAAATCTTCGAGTGTGGTGTCGCCGGTCATCTGTAATGATTTGATGGCACCGAGCATTTCAAAAATATTATCCAAATCTATTTCAAGATATACTTCATCACATTTAGCAATTGCATTTATCAAACTGTCGCTCAGTCCCGCATCGCTGCCGCAAATCATATGTATTGTACCGTAGAGATAGGAAGGAGTTTGTAATCCATTACCACTGATTTTCCAAAGCAGCGTATTGTTATTTACAACTGGTGGTTTTCTTTCAATTTTATTTTTTCCGGGTTGTGCACAAGCAGGCAAAGCAATAATTGCCATCATCAAACCAACACTAAATCGTTTCATGGGTTTTAAATTTTATGCAATTTAAGAAGATAGGGAAAACAAGAAGTTAATATTTATGCGGATGTTGGGCCTCATCCCTCTTATCCCTTCTCCTTCAGAGAAGGGACGGTACAGCATTACTACTATAAACTTCAGAACTATCATCCCGAAAAAATCGGGACAGGCTATCAACATTTGTTCTTTATTCTGCAAATAACAATCACTCCGATTGTTTTCAAACAGGTCCATTAAGTAGGGGCTGTGCTCAGATGGCCTTCTCCGCGAGGAGAAGGTCGGGATGAGGCGGTTAATAAAACGCCTCACACCAATACCTCGAAAATTTTGTCCCCCATTTAACTTCTAACTCTTCTTTAGAAATAGGTAACCCCAACTCCTGTTTTACAGCAAGCAATGGAAGATTAACGCCGGCACCCAGAGCAGCAGAAATCGTTCCCTGTACTCTTGGATTTATTTCTAACAATAAAAATTTACCAGCCGCCGATTGCTTTACCTGCAAACCAATATTGCCATGCAGTTTTAACTCACTGATTATTTTTTTACAATAATCAATGATTGATTCATTTTTTACAAACTCCCCTTCCACACTTATTCCATTCATCATTCGTTTTCTTAATCTTGGTATAATCAGAATGGCCTCGCCATGATTTACCAGGCAATCAACTGAATATTCCTCTCCCGGCAAATATTCACTGACCAATAATTCAGGAAATTTTCCGGATGAAAGAATTTGAATTGTCTCGCTCAATGAAATATAACTTGCAGTTGGTTTATAATTCAACAACAAATCCAATTTATCTATTTTATTACTTATGATTCGAAATCCACGACTGCCATTGGATAAGGATGGTTTGAAACAAATCTCTTTTTCAGGAGAACCTAATTCTTTAACAGCCTTCCCAAATTGTTCAACTGTTTCAACTATACGGTAAGCGGGAACTTCAATACCCCTCCATTCCAAAAATTGATAGAGTTTGGATTTGTTGTTTGCAATCTCCAATGAATCGGCAGAAGAAACTAAAAGTTTTACTCCGGCTGCTTCAAATTGCTTGATATGAATTGATAATGGAATTAATTCCCGAGTAACCAAGGGCAGCAGCACATGAATATTTTTTTGCCGGCAAACTGATAGCACTATTTCAATAAAATTTTCCTGATGTGCAAAAGGTATTTGTACAAAATCGCTTGTCAGATATTTTCCAACGGCATTCTCATTTGCATCCGTAGCTGTAATATGAATATCCGGATTTTGAAAAAGGCATTTCAAAATACCGGCAGCACCGGGAGCACCGGCACCTGTCATCAGTAAATTTATTTTTGTGTCAGACATTGAGTAAACGTAGAATCTAAAATGTAAAATAAAAGAATAAATATTCTGATTGAATTTAATTTGAAATCATCAAAGCATAGGAGACTTGTCATACCGAGCCGAACTTTCATGCAGTTTCAAATTGAACGACTCTAAGGCGAGGTATCTCACATTTCGTTGATAGTTTGAGATACCTCAACTACTTTTCATTAAAGTAGAATGAGTCTTAATTTCACCGTTTCGGTATGACAAGACACTAATAGTTTATAAAAATTAAATCAAAACAAAATTAACCAACCACTGCTTCTTCGCCGTATTGCTGACTCTTAAATTTTAATGAAGGCGATGAAATAAAATTTCCAATACCTAACTCATTCCATTTTTCATCCACTGTTTTTATTGTTTCATCATCTGCAACAATAATATTGGGCCAGTCACGCTGAAAATTATCATGCTCTTTTGTTTTTCTTGTACCATCTAATCCCATGCAGGCGAAATAGCTGCCAGTTGTCGCATCTCTGGATTCGGCGGTTGTCCGCTTACAGAGATGCGAATCCCTTTTTGGATCGAGGTTATTACAAAACCGCCACAATGCAATAGGCAAATCATTAGCATCAACTGTATGCTCTACATAAAGAATCATCTTTACTCTTTCCATTTCTTTTAACTCACATAGCTGCTGATGCAAATCTTTAATATGCCCTTTTCTATTTTTCTCTACAGAAATTATTAAACATGGAATTTCTTTTGCAAGTAATGAAGAATTGATACTATGTATTTCAGGAAATTTATTTTGTATACTTATTTTATCGAATTCAAAATTCAAAATTCTAACATCATAATTTTCTTCTACTTCTTCGGGGTATTTAAAAGTTCCGTCAATACACATTTTTCCTCCAAACCCCATCTTACTGCAACTATGATCTAACACATCCATGGGTCCTTGCGAAAAATAAATATCAGTTGCCGGGTTCATATTTTTAAAAACATCCTGTGCTACCCGTAAGTAATCTGAAATCTTTAATGAATCTTCGGAAATCCCCCCTTCGGGGGGTGGGGGGGCCGTAAGTACCAGTATTTTATTAAACATCATTTGACCGGCACCCCACATGGCATTCATAACTTTT
Organism: Bacteroidota bacterium; assembly: GCA_031423175.1. Classification (GTDB taxonomy): domain Bacteria; phylum Bacteroidota; class Bacteroidia; order Chitinophagales; family Chitinophagaceae; genus VBAR01. The sequence continues at coordinate 344 of JANPEU010000484.1, read as the reverse complement.
TGCCCCTGTCCCGCATATTCCTTATTAATTTTTGTAATAACAAGATTGTGAAATACACCTTCAACCGGCATATCCATATCTAATATTTCGGGAACCAACGTCATTTTAATCGGTGCAAGAAATATTCTTTCCGTTGCTTTTCCCAACCATGCATCCTCCTGTGGGGGTATGCCTACAATGGTAGCTGGGTAAACAGCATTTTTTTTATGCGTAATGGCAGTAATATGAAAACGCGGATACCAATCGGGTAAAGAATAATACCCGGTATGATCGCCAAAGGGTCCTTCCCAAATTAATTCATCATTGGGTTCTACATATCCTTCAATAATAAAATCTGCATCAGC
>JANPEU010000483.1:0-6895 GCA_031423175.1 Bacteroidota bacterium | reverse complement strand
GCGGAAAAGCTGTATAACCAAACTGGCGCCGTAAGGCCGGAATGGATAATACTCCTTCCTTTTATACACTGCCCGTGTCAGTTGTACAGCTTATAGATTGCTCAATAACAATTCAACAGTACAAGAGTGCGACGCAAGGGACGATGAAAATAGTAACGCAGCTTGGTACAAAAAAATAACTGTCAGTCTGCAGAAAGCATACCGACAGGTAACATAAAAATTAAATTCATACATGAAACTTTCGCAATTCCGCTTTGACCTGCCACTAAACCTGATTGCCCAAACCCCTACAAAAAGACGTGAAGATGCACGGATGATGGTAGTACACCGCCACACCGGGCAGATGGAGAACAAACATTTCCGGGATATCCTGGATTATTTTGATGACAAGGATGTCTTTGTTGTGAACAACACAAAAGTGTTTCCGGCAAGAATGTATGGCCGTAAAGAAAAAACAGGTGCAAAGATTGAAGTGTTTTTATTGCGTGAATTAAATAAACCAAACCGCCTTTGGGATGTGATTGTTGATCCTGCAAGAAAAATTCGTGTGGGTAATAAACTCTATTTTGGCGACCAGGAAGATCTGGTAGCTGAAGTAATAGACAACACAACCAGCCGTGGAAGAACCATTCGTTTTCTTTGGGATGGTACTGAAGAAGAGTTTCGTGGTCAATTAGAAAAATTGGGTGAAACACCTTTGCCTAAATATATTAAGCGTAAACCGGATGAAGAAGACAGAGAAAGATATCAAACCGTTTATGCAAAACATGAAGGTGCAGTAGCGGCTCCTACAGCTGGTTTGCATTTTAGCCGTGAATTAATTAAACGTCTTGAAATAAAAGGTATCCGTTTTGCAGAAGTGACCTTGCATACCGGGCTTGGTACTTTCCGCCCTATTGAAGTGGAAGATTTGAGTAAACATAAAATGGATGCTGAATACTTCAATATAGATGAAACAGCCTGTAAGATTGTAAACCGTGCCAGAGAATATGGTCATCGGATTTGTTCGGTTGGTACTACAACAATGCGTTGCCTCGAATCTTCTTTTACCGCCTCCAAATTATTAAAACCATCTGAAGGCTGGACGAATATGTTTATTCACCCGCCGTATGACTTTAATATAGCTGATGCCCTGATTACAAATTTTCATTTACCAAAAACAAGTTTGCTGATTATGACTTGCGCATTTGCAGGCTATGATTTGGCTATGGAAGCTTATAAGAAAGCAATAAAAGATAAATACCGTTTCTTTAGTTATGGAGATGCATTGGTGGTTATATAAATCGGGTGTATGTATGCATCGATAATTTATTACAAAGAATTTTTAAATATTAATAAAGCCCCTTAGTTGGGGCTTTTTAATTTTTAAACAATTGAATAATTTATTCCAGCCCAAACAATCCCTTATTTAACAATTGCAATGTTTGCGATTTATATTCAGATGGAACAAGAATTGAGACATTATGCCGGCTGCCGCCATAGCTAACCATACTAACCGGAACAGTTGATAAAGCATCAAATAATTTTGCAAGAATATTTTTTGTTTCGGCTATTTCATTTCCTACTACGGAAACAATGGTATGATTGGGTTCGACGGATATTGTTCCAAATGGCTCCAGTTCTTTTAGAATTTGTTTTAAAAAAGCATTGTTATCAATTGTAACAGATACCGCAACTTCTGAAGTGGTAATCATATCAATTGATGTTTTGTATTTTTCGAATACTTCAAATATTTTTCTAAGAAATCCATACGCCAGCAACATGCGGCTGCTTTTAATATTGATGGCAATGATTCCATCTTTTGCAGCAATTGCTTTTACCCCGGTTGATCCTGCTTCTTCTCTGATGGTAGTACCTGCTGCGTCGGGTTGCATGGTGTTCAGCAATTTCACCGGTACTTTTTCCTGCTGCGCCGGCCAGATACATGCAGGGTGTAAAATTTTTGCGCCGAAGTATGCCAACTCAGCCGCTTCTTCAAAACTTAATTGTTCTATCGCAACTGTTTTGCTTACTACTCTTGGATCATTATTATGCATACCATCAATATCTGTCCATATTTCACAAACAGATGCGTTGATTGCTGCAGCTATCAAGGATGCTGTATAATCGCTTCCACCCCGTTTTAAATTATCTACTTCTCCTTTTGCATTACGACAGATATAACCTTGTGTTATAAATAATTTTTTGCCTTTATATTGTTTTAAGGTATTCGACAGTTTCACTTTGATTGTGCCTAATTGCGGTTCATCATTACTATCTATAGTCATAAACTCGAGTGCAGGCAGGTATGCATGATCAACTCCGTTTTCTTCCAGGTAAACAGAAAATAATTTTGTAGAAAGCAACTCGCCTTGTGCAAGAATATCTTTATTCAACGCATCGCTAAAAGAGATTTTGAGAATGATATTTAAAAACTCAAAATGTTCAGCAATAATGGCTTTGGCTTTTTGTAAAAATTCCGGCTGCTTTATCAGCACTGCAATGAATTGCTGATAATGTGCTTCTAATTTATCAATATGTTCTTTTGTAAGTTTCCGATCGCCGGTAGCCAGTGCCTCTCCAATATTTATCAATGCATTGGTGGTGCCGCTTAATGCACTTAGCACGACTATTTTTTCTTCGCTGTCTTTTGTAATTAAGTTTGCAACCTGTTGCATCCTTTCGGGTTTGCCTACGGATGTACCGCCGAATTTCATCACTTTCATATTATGCCCCCATTCCGCCATTGGCGGAGGATTTTAAATTTTTGTGATTGCAAAGATAAGCTTGGATCGTGATAACAAATGTTAGAAATGATTTTTTGGTGGTGTCTCAGTTTAAAAAAAATTGAACCACATAGGAACATAGATACATAGTTTTCATCCCGCAACTGCGGGATGTTTCCTTCTTTGTGTCCTAGGTTTCTATGTGGCTAAAATGATATTATCGCAGAAATTTCAACCTGAGACACTGCCGATCTTTTATACAACCAGAAAATTCATTCTGGATATTTCAACATAGAGGGACAGGGAATATGAGTTACACAGAGTGATTCCATATTATAGATCCACTTCAAACTTTTCTTCCAAAAATTTTAAATCATCAATCACCGGCTTCAGTAAAGGAATTCCATTTTTCATTCTTTTTATTTCCATTTCTCTTTCGGGGTCGCCGGGTATTAAAACTTTTTTTTCGTTATCAATTGTTTTTGCAGAACGAAAACGTTTGATCCATTTATCCATATTCTTTTTAAAATCATCTGCGGGTCTGAATGCATCTATCCTCATAGCACCGAAGAAATGCCCGATACCTTTGCCGGGTTGTTCATCAGGCATAGGTACATAAGCAGGAAATGGCGGAACCCAGGGACCATAATTAGCACCACTTAATACAGCAGAAAAAATATCTACGATAGCACCGAGTGCATAACCTTTATGACTACCATGCTCCCGATCGCCACCTAACGGCAACAATGCACCGCCTGCTTTCAATTCATGCGGATCGGTCGATTGTTTTCCTTCTTTCGTTTGTATCCATCCTAAAGGCGCAACTCCACTTTTACGTTGTAGAATTTCTAATTTACCATTTGCAGCTGTTGTTGTTGCCATATCTGCAACAAAGGGTGGTTCATCTCCTGCAGGTATTGCAACACAAATCGGATTTGTTCCCAATAATCGTTCGATAGAAAATGTTGGTGCAACTAAAGGACTTGCATTCGTTAATGCAATGCCAATCATATCATGTTCAAGTGCCATCATTGCATGGTAACCTGCAATACCGAAGTGATTACTATTTTGTACACTTACCCAACCCGTACCTACATTTTCTGCTTTATCAATTGCAATTTGCATGGCATACGGCGCTACCACTAATCCCAAACCACTATCACCATCCACCACCGCAGTAGATGGAGTTTGGTGAATTATTTTTAATTCCGGATTTGTATTAACTCTTTTTACATCCCATAAACGGACATATCCACTAAGCCGTGCAATACCGTGAGAATCTATACCACGCAAATCGGCTGAGAGTAAAACTTTTGTTGCGATGTCAGCATCTTTTTCACTGCAACCAATTTTTTGTAAAATGGTTTTAGTGAAATCAGAAAGTTGAGTGTATGTAAATGTTTGATCGGGCATGTGGCAAAGAAACAACAAATGAAGCGAGTGAGAAAATCAGCAATGCTGTTTGATAAAACAATTTCCAATTAGCGGAGTCTTGTCATACCGAAACGGGTAGTTCAGGATTCTTTTTCCTTTAGTAATTCGTAGTTGAGCTATCTCAATCTTTGACGAGTATGAGATACCTCGCTTAAATGCTCTTTTATTGAAATTTATTTAAAGAAAGCTCGGTATGACAAGACTCAGTGAGAGGAGGATTATGAACTTAAATAAAAGATTGACTTCAGAATTCGCTGTATTTAAAATTAAGTTTGCCCTTTATATCTAATATTAAATTTTCGCTTTCAAAAAGTTTTGTGCATTTTTCAATTAGTACGCAAAGCTCTTTTCGCTTAATTAATCTTTCAGGATTGAAATCTGTTAATCCCCAACTATACCAGTTTTCTTTTAGATCATGTACAGTTTGTGTAAACTGAAATTCTTTTTTCAGGCAATATAATCTCAAATTTTTTTTTAAAATCCTGAAAGCGTCAGAAATCTGTAGTGAATCACGCCATCGTAACCTGCCAGTCATATTCACAAATGCATACTTTGATAAGCCAACTGCAAACTCACCACCTCTTGCATTACTATCCGGATAAAAAAACATTTTATTCGCCCAGCCTTCTGCTTTTCCAACGCCTTTTAAAATTCCGGTTGCTCCCACTTTTTGTATTGCCTCCCAATGCAGGTCTTCGGGTTTTACATCTACAAATGGCATGAGATAGCATTTTAGTTTCAGTAATTCTTGTTGCACTACTCTTATATTTATCTGCCTGGGTTGTTTTTTATTTTTTATACTTAATGCAGCCAATACACCCGCTGCCTGCCCGGTTAATAAAACAACCGGCTGCAATCTTGTACTTCCATTTACAATATTGGAAACTGAAATTCCTTTTTCACAAACAATTAATCCATCAACCTTTTCAGGAATTAAACAACCCAATGGAATATTGAATGCTGGAATTTTTGGAAACTCTATCTCAGGAACTTTTCCCGGATATTGTTTATGATGATGATCCACCGGGTAATCGCCAACCGCTATACCTGTTCTGAATAAATTATAATCGTATGGATTTTTTAAATGATTAATATTTAAACGTACGATTCCTTTCACTCTTCTTCCTTCACGGTTATAAGGTATCAATGCCATGCCACCATTCAATTCATCATCCGCAAGACCGATATGTTTCATGCCGAGTTGAGTTTGCAAAAAATAAATGAAACCCAGCGTCTGCTGTTTCGCTAATTCATAATTTTTAATCCTGGTTTCATAATCATTCTCCACCACGTTCAGATAATAATCATTGCCATGCGGTGGCCAGTTGAGCATATATTTATCAAACTTCGCACCGGGTGAACGGGGTAGTTTGCCATAATCCAACACTTTCTTTGTATTAAAAATATAAGACTTGCCATTGCAGGGTGCATCAGAAGTACTGCAGAAATATTTAGTTGAATCATAATTTAAAGGACGGGAAATTGTTTTATCAGTACCCGGCCCGTAATCTTTTAATATGGCAGCCCATGTAAGATCCTGAATAATATTATTTTTTTCCCTTGCTTCTTTTTCACCGCTTAGTTTCGGGTCATCCATTCCCAAATCATAAGCAGCTCCGGCTTTTGCAAACACATCGCCTGATTCTGTACCATCAACTACAACTACTGATTTAATGATTAAAAAATTACCATGATTGTCAATAAACTCAGCACCGTTAATTTTTTTTCCGGTCGTTTTAATTTTAATTATCCGGAAGTTATAAAACACTTGAAGGCTTTTTTCCTTGGCAGACCATGATTTAAAAATACTGTCACCAACATGGGGTTCAAAATTGGTATTACTTACCCATCCGCTGTTCAATTTATTTTTTCCATAATGTTTATATAATGCTTGCCTGAATTCCTGCCACATGCCCGAGGGCAGCTCATCATTCCCATCTGTACAACTCACTCCGGCAGCAGTCATCATACCGCCAAGCATCGATGTCTCTTCAATTAAAATTGTTTTCACTCCCATTCTTGCACATTGTATTGCGGCAGCAGTGCCGCCAACGCCTCCGCCAATTACGAGTACATCTGTTACAACCGTTTTATTTTGAGCCTGAATTCCACTCAACAAAAAGAAATCAATGATTGCTAACAGGAAAAAATAAAAATGCTTCCACTTCATATTTTGAAGATACAGTAAAGGTTTAAAATAAAAGCCCCCCGATAAATCGGGGGGCTGGCAGAACTAGTGTTTATAAAAAATTAAAACGGTAAATCATCTGATGCTTCACTGATAGGTGCAGCCGCCATTGAAGGTTCACTCATTGGTTGAGATTGCGATGCTGCTGGAGTAGCAAGTGGTGTATCGCCACGACCGCCCAACAACTGAACTTCTCTTACACGAAGAGATAAGGATGCTCCTGCCGTTCCATCCTGACGAGTATAAGTTCTTAATTCTGGTGTCCCTTCTGCATAAACCTGTTTTCCTTTTGTAAGATAAGGTGCAAGGGCTGTCTTGTCTGTCCAGTATGCGCAATCTACCCAGGTAGTGCGTTCCTGGTTATTGCCTTGACTGTCTTTAAATTTTTCAGTGTGTGCCACGTTGAAGTTGATAACGCTTTTACCACTTACTGTGTTTACCACGCAATCTTTGCCGAGGTGTCCGATAACTTGTAACTTAATCATAGTGCTCAAATTTAAACGTACATAAATATTATTAACAGGGGCAAGATAGGATTATTTGTAAATACTGAGCCTACCTCTTAAGT
>JANPEU010000482.1:0-3944 GCA_031423175.1 Bacteroidota bacterium | reverse complement strand
ATTCATGATTGGAATTACTGGACAAATGCTATTAAATACCAGCTACTATTTTTTAGAAATTATTTTGATAGTAAGTAAGAACTATTTAATATATAAGTCCATTCTACTAATCAACCAATCAACTAATCAACCAATTAACTAATCAACCAATCAATACCCCGTCTTCCCATCCCTCACTTTAATGCTCTTTTTTCCAGCATTCTTTTTTTCATACTCAAGCATTTCAGCCGTTTTTTTGGTAGCCTTATTTCCAACCGAATCAACAGATACTTTATAACCCGTGCTTACTTCAAGCGGTTGTAAATCTCCATTTACTCTTCCATCACCGGGTTTATCCAAAAAATATTTTTCTTCTTTTGTTATCGTTCCATATAGTGGGTCAAAGTAAGTCCACAAACCATGCTTCAATGAATAACCTTCCAGCTTTACCCGTACAGATCTTAAAACTCTTGTTGGGTCATCCGGGTCAGTAACATCCACAGTATCCCAGGGATTTTCGGGGTTCACTGCTTTCCAGCTTTCTTCACGAACAATCGCACCCGTCAAAGAATAATATTGATTGCGGCCATCTTTATTTCCCCAACGATAATTTTCCACTGCCATTTTATCCCCGACCAGGCTGTACTGTTTCCAGGTTCCCGTTTTTTTATCATTTTCAAAATAACCTTCTTCTTCATAACCCCGTTCGCCACGTAAATCAGGAACAGTTACTACCCAGGGGCCTTGCTTGCGGCCCTGCATATCCACACGGTTCAGCGTATCGCCCCGTACACCAATGAAATAATCTTTCCATTGGCCATAACCATTTGTGGAAATTAAAATAAGAAGTATAAAAACAATCCGCATAGTTTAGTATGTTTGAATCAGAAGATCTTTTTTATTTCCCAAACCGAAGTTCCCTGATTAAGCTTCCGTTGCGTCGCACTCTTGTACGTTCTGTAATTCTGTTCTGCAATCGTGTGTGTCCTCAAAGTTTTATCAAATCTCAGACTTTTGTTTCCCTCTCCTTTGGAGAGAGATTAAGGGTGATGTCTTCAATTATTTATTAAACGCCAAAACTTTCTGTTTATGTTTTCAAAATTAAAACAATTTTTCTGTCTTGTAGTAGTGCTTGTTCTAAGTTTAACAACCATTGCACAAGTAAACCCTACCACCGCCGAAGAAAGAATGAAAGGTTTACAACAACGTAAAGCACTTGAAAATAAATCTTTAGTAAATGGAATAAAATTTCGCAACATAGGACCAACTGTTATGAGCGGCCGTGTAGTGGATATAGAAGCAAACCCCGAAGACCCCACAGAATTTTATGTAGCATATGCAAGCGGTGGGCTTTGGCAAACAACAAACAATGGACAATCCTTTATCTCCATATTTGATAGCGAAGATGTATTAACTATCGGTGATATTGCAGTTAATTGGGCAGGCAATAGAACCATCTGGATTGGAACCGGTGAAGTGAACAGCAGCCGGTCATCTTATTCAGGAATTGGCGTTTATAAAAGCAACAACAATGGAAAAAGTTGGGAATACATGGGCCTGCCCGAATCACATCATATTGGAAAAATTTTATTACATCCAACTGATGTAAATACTGTTTGGGTTGGCGCCTTAGGTCATTTATATTCTGCAAATAAAGAACGGGGCGTTTATAAAACATCGGATGGTGGTAAAACATGGAAACAAACTTTGTATGTAGATGATAACACCGGTTGTGTTGAAATGGATATCAATCTTCAAAATCCAAATGAATTATATGTAGCCACATGGACTAAAACAAGAACTGCATGGAACTTTAATGGAAGTGGCAAAGGAAGTGGTATTTATAAAAGTACTGATGGTGGTAATTCCTGGAAATTTCTGACTGCGGATGGTTCAGGTTTTCCTAATGGTGATAATGTAGGAAGAATTGGCTTATGTGTTTATCCTAAAAATCCGCAGATTGTTTATGCTATACTCGATAATCAGAGTAATAAACCACCTGTTTCAAAAAAAGATTCTCTTGTTTATAAATTAAACGAACTTAAAGATTTATCAGTTGATCAATTTGCAGAACTGAACAATAATAAACTAGATTCATTTTTAAAAGCCAGACGTTTATATCCAAAATATACGACGAAGCGGTTAAAAGAAATGGTTTCGTCAAACCAAATTAAATCAACTTCTTTATATGATTATTTAAATACAAATACAGGATTCGAAGGGAATCCAGTTGGTGCTGAGATCTACCGGAGCAATGATGGAGGTCAGACATGGCGCAAAACACATGAAAGTGAGATTTCAATTTTCTTTACATATGGTTATTATTTTGCCAAGATTTATATATCACCCTATAACCCCGAAAAAGTTTATATACTTGGATACTCATCTCAAGTTTCAATAGACGGAGGTAAGTCATGGAAAAAAATGGACAAAGCTAATGTACATGCAGATCACCATGCTTTGTGGGTGAATCCTAAAAAAGATTCTCACTTGATAAATGGTAATGATGGAGGAGTAAACATCACTTACGATGATGGAGAAGTTTGGTTTAAAGCTAATACACCTGCCGTAGGTCAGTTCTATGCAATTACTACAGATAACTCAAACCCTTATAATGTATATGGCGGATTGCAGGATAATGGAGTCTGGTATGTTCCATCAAAGAGCAGGCGTAATCCTTTTAGCGAATCTGGTCTTGGCCAGACGCTTGGTGGCGAAACAAACATTGGTGGTGGGGATGGCATGCAAGTACAAGTAGATACCCGTGATAATCTAACTACTTATTACGGTTCTCAATTTGGCAGTTATTCAAGAACTAACAGGCTCACTAAAGAAGGTACAAAAATCATTATACCTAATGAATTAACAGAAGCATCTTTACGCTTCAACTGGCAATCTCCTATCCTGCTCAGTTCATTCAATCCGGATATTTTATACTTCGGTAGTAATCATTTTCATCGCAGCATGAATAAGGCCGATACAATGATCACTATGACAGGCGACCAAACAAATGGAGGGAAAATGGGTAATGTACCTTATGGAACACTAACAACTATTTCAGAATCTCCCAAACGCTTTGGCCTTATTTACACCGGCACTGACGATGGAAATATTCATGTTACAAAAGATGGCGGGTATAGTTGGCAGCAAATAAATCAACCTGTTGCCCCGGTTGTTATTGCAAAGAAAAAAACAAAATCAAAATCAATTCCTGATTCAAGACTACAGACACAAAACTTATGGGTAAGCCGTGTTACTGCATCGCAACATAAAGAAGCAAGAGTGTATGTATCATTGAATGGTTATCGTTTTGATAATTTTGCTCCTTATCTGTATGTAAGCGAAGATTATGGAAGCAGTTGGACAACAATCGGAAAAGATTTACCAGCCGAACCAATCAATGTGGTAAAAGAAGATCCTGTAAACGATAGTATTATATATGTGGGAACGGATGGCGGACTCTATATAAGCATTGATAAAGGAAACAGTTTTATGCTTTGGAATTCTGGCATGCCAAAATCTGTTCCTGTGCACGATATTGTTATTCAACAACGGGAAAATGAAATTGTATTGGGTACGCATGGCAGAAGTATTTATATAGCCAAATTAGAGGATGTGCAACGACTTTTGAAAGATGTAGAGTGGAAAAAGAAAATGGTGAAAGAAAGTGAATTGAGATTACAAGTGGATAGTAAAGGTATAGATATAAGATAAATTGTCTATGTTATTATAAGTAAAAAATCCACCGATTGTTACGGGGGACTAATTTTTTCAAATTCCGGACAAATGAATTTTTAAGCTTCTTACTATTTTACCACTGCATTTTCGAAGCAAAGAAATTAGTTAGAACAACAATCAAAGCCTACACTTGCAGTGTATCATTAACATTAAAGTATAATGAAAGAATTACTTTACATAAACAAGAAAGCCATTCTTATTATTTTTTGTTGCGCCTTTATTTTTGG
>JANPEU010000481.1:0-3847 GCA_031423175.1 Bacteroidota bacterium | reverse complement strand
CAACCATGGGTGTTGAGAAATTTACAGGTGTAATATCCTGATTGATTTTATATTCCGGGTCAAACACTGATGATAGATCACTCCGTTGCTCTTTTTGTGGCTGCATGTTTTTTTCATTGGCAACAAAAGGAATTGATACCGTTGATTCTTTTTTTATAGCTCCTGAGTTAATATCAGTATTTTCTTTTTGTAAATAATTAAAGGGTGAAACTGTCAATGATTCTGTTGAGGGTTCATTGTTAACCGAATTTGAAAAAAGAAGTAGAAATAATAATGTCGAGCAGGCAATCCCGGTAAGCCAGGCAAAATTATTTTTTAATGAATAAATATTTTCTGATGGAACGCCCATTATTTTTTTTATCCGGTTTAACAGTAATTCTTTTTTACCGGACGCAGCCAGTGCCAATTGAACAGTCGCTAATTTCATTTGTTCTAATGCAAGCAAGGCAGAGGAGTAGGAGTATGCGTCATACTGATATTGCAATACCCATTCATCACAATTTTTTTCACGTTCATCTTCTATTATTGAAACCAGGTTCCTGGTAAACGGGTTATAATAAAAAAATGTTTTAATAAAGATTGTAAAAAAATTCAGCAAATAGTCGTTACGTTTTATATGGACTAACTCATGGAGCAATACTGCTTCCATTTGATGTTCGTTTAAATTATTTACCGCAGCCAGCGGGATTAAGATCACGGGTTTCAAAAATCCAATTGTGATGGGGGAAGAAATGTTTTCAGAGATCCAAACCTGTACCGGTTTTTTAATTTCAAGTAATGAAACCATCTTTTTTACAAACAAACGCCATTCTATTTCAATTTTTTTAAGTTTTTTATTTCGTATCAGAATCACTTCTCTGATATTTATAATAAACCGAATCACGGGAATTGCAAGTAGTGATAAATAAATTATAGAAGCATAAGGAAGAAAAGCTGAAATAGAATCGTTGAATGAATAGCTGGTATCATTAATTGTGAATAGGGTAGATGAAGTAGCTGGTGAACCAAATGCAGTAATAAAACTGATAACTGTCCAAACACTTCCGGCAAATAGAAGGATAAATGCCGACTTTGCTTTTAAGGCGCTGCCTGGTTTAAAAAGTAACACAAAAAACTTATAGAGTAGCCAAATCAAAGCCATTTGCCAGATGCTGTTAATGACAGCCCAGCCCAACGCATTTAAAAAATCAGATTGACTGATAAAAGGCATCTGTTAGTTTCTTTTCAGGTTATTAAGCAGTAGCTGAATTTTTTCAATCTCCTCTGGTGATGCTTTATTTTCTCCCAAAGCCTGCAGTACTAATTGTGTAGTAGAGCCACCAAACAAATTATCAATCATTTTATTCAGCAAACGTTTTTGAGTATTTTCTCTGTTCACCGCACTTTGATAAACATGTGTTCTCAAACTTGCATCTCTTTTTACAATTCCCTTTTCATGCATAATCTGCATGAGTTTAAGTGTAGTGGTATAGCCAACATCTTTATGTTTTGCCAATTCTTCATGTACATCACGAACGGTAGCCGTTGTTTTTTTCCATAGTACCTGCAATATTTCCAATTCGCTTTCTGTGGGCTTAATATACTTGGTTACAGACATAAAAAAGATTTATGACCCGAATGTACGACTGAATTCGTATAAAAAACAAATCTTTTTTTCAAGATTAACCTTTTTTAACATTCCGCAGTATTTCATAACTGTTGAAGAAAGAGCTACAGATAAAAAAGATAAATTTATATTAATCAGTTTAGATTTGCCGAATGGCATCCACGCTTATTACAAATATTAAGTCACTCGTAAACGTAAGAACAGAAAATAAACTTCTTCGCGGAAAAGAATTAGCCTTAATTCCTTCAATAGAAAATGCTTATTTAATTCTTGAAGATGGAATCATTGCTGAGTATGGTGCAATGAACAAATTCCCAATTCCCAATTCCCAATTCTATGAGACAATTGATGTAGCAGACCAATTTGTACTTCCTGCCTGGTGCGACAGTCACACACATCTTGTATTTGCTGCCAGCCGCGAAGATGAGTTTGTTGATAAAATAAAAGGATTAAGCTATGCGGAGATTGCAGTAAGAGGCGGAGGCATATTAAATTCCACCGCAAAACTCAATGCAATGAGTGAAGATGAACTTTTTAATCTTGCCTGGAAAAGATTAGATGAAGTAAGTCAAACAGGCACTGGTGCAATTGAAATTAAAAGCGGTTATGGGTTATCGGTTTCAGGTGAATTGAAAATGCTTCGGGTAATAAAAAAACTAAAAGAGAAATCGAACTTGCTGATAAAATCAACATTTCTTGGGGCACATACGTTTCCATTCGAATTTAAGGAAAATCATCAGGGCTATATTGATTTAATCATTAATGAAATGCTACCCGTGATAGCCAAAGAAAGATTAGCTGATTATATAGATGTGTTTTGCGAAACGGGATTTTTTTCACCTGAAGAAACAGAAACGATATGCAAAGCCGGTATGAGTTATGGATTGAAACCAAAGATTCATGCTAATCAGCTTAACTTATCGGGTGGAGTGGAAATAGGAGTAAAGCTCGGTGCAATTTCAGTTGATCATTTAGAGACAATGAATGACGATGCAATAAAAGAACTTGCAAACTCAAAAACCATTGGAACTTTGCTCCCAACAGCTGCCTATTTTTTACGAATGCCTTTTCAACCTGCAAGAAAATTAATTGATGCCGGCTGTGCAATTGCTTTGGCGACTGATTACAATCCCGGTTCATCACCTTCCGGAAATATGAATGTGGTTGTAAGTATGAGTTGCATCCAAATGAAAATGCTGCCCGAAGAAGCAATTAATGCTGCTACCATCAACGGTGCCTTTGCTATGGAATTGCAAAATGAAACCGGGAGTATAACTGTTGGAAAAAAAGCGAACCTGATTTTTACAAAACCAATCCCTTCGCTTGCTTATCTTCCGTATTCTTTTGGAAATAATTTAGTTCAACAGGTTATGATAAATGGCGAATTTGTAAAATAAAAAACTGTGTATAATTCTTTTGCCGATTAAATTTCTCCGGCATATTACAACAACATTTTCACTTAATTTCGCCCCTGATAGATTACTAATAAATGACGGAAAATTCACATCAACTGGCGGCTATTCTTTTTGCTGACATTGTAGGTTACACTTCTATGATGCAGGAAGATGAATTTCTTGCTGTTGAAAAAATAAACAGGTTTCGGGAGGTTTTAGAGCTTATTGCCGGAGAATTGAACGGCGAAATTATTCAATATTACGGCGATGGTTCTTTATTGCTTTTTCATAGTGCTACCGATGCTGTAGAGTTTGCAAAGTTGTTGCAGGATGATTTGCAGGAAGATCCACAAGTACCTGTGAGAATAGGAATACATATGGGCGATGTACTGAAGCAGAAAGGAAATGTATTTGGTGATGTGGTAAATATTGCCTCCCGCATTCAGGCTCTTGCTCCGGCTGGAGGTATTTATATTTCTGAAATGGTTTTCAGAAATATAGAAAATAAAAAAGGACTCGAAGCCGGTTTTGTAAAAGAAGAAAACCTGAAAAATGTAAAAACTCCAATAAGTATTTATGAAGTACTTACAAGAAACAGTGAGCCTGTTTATATTTCTCCACTGACAAAACATAGTGCAGAAAAAAATATTCCGGCAAATAGTATTGCTGTTTTGCCATTTGAAAATATGAGCAGTGATCAGGAACAGGAATATTTTAGCGATGGATTGACGGAAGATATCATTACGCAGCTTTCTAAAATAAAAGCATTGAAAGTTGTGTCCCGTACTTCGGTAATGCAGTATAAAAAAAATCCGATGCCTATGAAGGTTATCGGAAGAGAATTGGG
>JANPEU010000480.1:0-1873 GCA_031423175.1 Bacteroidota bacterium | reverse complement strand
ATACCTTTAACAATTTATTGGTGAAATTTGAATTGGATTAATTAATTGTATGTAAGTTGAATCTCATCTTTATAATGTTTTACTTTAGAGCATTATTTTTAAAATCCCGGAATCAGGTAACAAACTACCAATAACCATGTTCACACACGATACACAAATAAGAGTACGCTATGCTGAAACAGACCAGATGAGTGTAGTTTATCACAGCAACTATTTTCCATGGTTTGAAAGTTCAAGAGCTGAAGCAATTCGAAGCCTTGGATTTACCTATGCTGAACTTGAAAAAAAAGGTGTGATAATGCCAGTAGTAGATGTGCACTGCAGGTATTTAAGACCGGCTTTGTATGACGACCTGCTAACCGTCCGAACAATTTTAAAGGAATTGCCGCTGCATCATAAAATAGAATTTCGCAATGAAGTATATAACGAAAAAAATGAGTTACTTGCAGCAGCAAAAATTATTTTATATTTTATGGAGGCAAACGGAATGAAAAAAACGGTAATGCCTGCTGAAATGTTTGAAAAATTAAAGCCCTTTTTTAATCATCGATAAAACTTTACCCTTTTTGGAAGAAAATTATTTGAATACTCCGGAAGATTCTACGCAAAAAGTTATTTATGGGGAAAATAATGAACAATTCATTTTTCCACCAAAACCTACAATCGAAAAAAATGTTTCCAATGTATGGATGAAATCAATCATCAGCCTTGGGCTCTATATTATATTAGGGTATTATGTTTTTAAAAGCTTTAACATCTTGTTACTTATCACAGCTGTTGTCATTATTCATGAAATGGGGCATTTTATTGCAATGAAAGCATTTCGATATAAAGACCTCGGCATTTTTTTTATTCCCCTGCTGGGTGCGTATGTTTCAGGAAGTAAACGAGAGGTTTCTCAACTTCAATCTGCAATTATTTTACTAGCTGGGCCGCTGCCAGGTATTATCATTGGAATACTATTTTATTTCTTTGCCGAACAAAATCCTTTTCTTGATATTGCCGGAATATCTTTTTATACGATTGCAAACTTATTTGTGTTTTTAAATTTATTGAACCTGTTTCCGGTTTATCCATTGGATGGTGGTCAACTATTAAACCGGGTTTTTTTGGACGAGGAAAAATGGGTAAGTAAATTATTTGTTTTTTTATCAGCAGCATTTATGCTTTGGGTAGCCTGGATATCAAAATTCTGGGTGCTTGCCATTTTTCCGGTAATGTTACTGTTGCGATTAAGAACGGATAAACAATTGGACAAAATAGAAAAGAAAATAGAAGAAGAAGGAATTGATCTGAACTGTGATTACGAACATTTAAAAGATGAAAATTACTGGAAAGCAAGAAACATCCTTGTAGCCAATCATTCTTCTTTTAATATGATACCAACAGCCCCACCGTATGAATATAACCAGAACGAAGAAAAAGTAATGACAGCTATTCAAGGATTATTACATCGTCATCTGATTCAGGACTTGTCTATTGCTGGTAAAATAATTGTTTTAATAATATGGATAGCAGCAATTGCGGCACCATTTATAATGAATATGGAATCAACAATGCTGCGCCAGTTTGGTTTTTAATTCCTCTTTCCCTACCCTCTTGCAGCCACTAAGGGAATTCAAAAAAACAGATTGAGAAAAAGTTCACTTAGGCCCTGTCATTATCAGTCTTCCAGTTTTTAATTGATTGTTTGATTGCTTTCTGATCTAAATTTTCAGCAACAGCTTTTTGAGCTAATGCAGAAAATTCTTCATCGCTTGCAAAACGAAGACCTATGATCTGTCCCATTTTTAATTCTTTTGGCAATGGCTTTCCGGTAAGAATATAATGACGGAAGTTTTCTTCTGCACGGATAGCACGGTCCTGTGCACGC
>JANPEU010000479.1:0-1961 GCA_031423175.1 Bacteroidota bacterium | reverse complement strand
AAGCCGAATAACCTGTTTTAGTTTTTTCATACACCACTAAATACTTTCTCATTTTTTTTATTAGTCAATACAAACTTACAATTTTCCTCTTTTACTATAAATAAAAAAACCGTCCCAATAAGAAACGGTTTATATAATAATGTTTACACGAATTCCCAATACCTAATTACTAATTCCCAATACCCAATCACTTCTCCGCCTTCTTCTTCCCTTTCGGTGTAAAGATCGCAATCATTCTTCTTCCTTCTAATTTTGGCATACTTTCAAGCGTACCAATTTCCTTTAACCGCTCTGCAAATTTTAATAGCAATAATTCTCCACGATCTTTAAACTGTATGGCACGGCCTTTAAACTGCACATACGCTTTTACTTTATCGCCATCTTTTAAAAATTTTTCAGCATGTCGTGATTTGAAATCAAAATCATGATCGTCTGTATTGGGCGTAAAACGAATTTCTTTTACTTCGGAGGTGTGGCTTTTTGCCTTCATCTCTTTTTCTTTCTTCTTCTTATCGTACAAAAATTTATTGTAGTCAATTATTTTACATACCGGCGGATCGGCTTGCGGAGAAATTTCTACCAGATCCAATGCCTGATCCTGTGCCATCTTCATTGCCTCTTGTGTTGTGTAAACGCCAACTTCAATATTTTCACCAACTAACCTTACCTGGGGAACTCTGATAAAATGATTGATCCGGTGTTCAGCTTCTTTGCGGGGAGCAAATCTGCCTCTATTGAAACCACCTTTGTTGAATCCTCCACCGCCACCGGGTTTTTGAAATCCACCCCCGCCTCCGGCGGGTTTTTGGAAGCCACCGCCTCCGGGTTTGTAACCACCACCGCCACCTTGTTGTACTGCCATCTAAAAATTTTAAGTTAACCCCATCCCTGAATGGAGTATGTTATTTTGTTTACTTCATCAGGGAATGAAGCTTTTAAAAAAAATATTCAACATTGAATATTCAATAATCAATGTTCAAGTCAGACAAACACATTCAAACTTGAATGTTGAATGTTTATTATTGAATATTGATTATTTCCTTTTGCAAATTGTCTTTTTAATCTGACTTTCTTTCTTTGATTTCATACTTCAACTCACTAATCACTTCATCAACCAACCTTGCCCCTTTATCTCCTTTGCCCTGTCTTCTCACGGCCACTTTATTTTCACTCACCTCTTTTTCACCTACAACAAACATGTATGGTACTTTCATCAATTCTGTATCACGAATTTTCTTTCCAATTTTTTCCTGGCGGTCGTCAACCTCTGCACGAATATCCGCTTTTTTTAGTTTCTCCAAAACTGAATTTGCGTATTCCATAAACTTATCACTGATTGGCAGCACTTTTACCTGAACAGGGGCAAGCCATGCCGGAAATTTGCCTGCATAATGCTCCAATAAGAATCCGATGAACCGTTCATGAGTGCCTAAGGGTGCACGGTGAATAATCAGCGGAGTCTCCGATTTATTTTCATGATTGGTAAATTCCAATTTAAAGCGGCGACCCTGGGCAAAATCAACCTGATTGGTTGCTAATGTAAATTCTCTGCCAATTGTACTCCAGATCTGAACATCGATCTTGGGTCCGTAAAAAGCTGCTTCATCCTGAACCTCTACAAACGGTGTATTGGTTCTTATCAATACATCTCGTACCAATGCTTCCGTCTCTTTCCAAAGTTCGGGTTCATCTACATATTTCTGACCCAGCTTTGCCGGGTTATGCAAACTCAACCGCATAACATATTTATCAATTCCAAAAATTTTAAAATACTTCAGATACATTTCATTCACTGCCTTGAACTCTTCATAAAACTGATCGTAGGTGCAATAAATATGTGCATCGTTCATGTGCAGACAACGTACCCGCATCAATCCAAATAATTCACCGCTTTGTTCGTAACGGTAACAGGTTCCATATTCTGCCAAACGCAATGGTAAATCTTTATAGCTCTTGGGTTC
>JANPEU010000478.1:0-3306 GCA_031423175.1 Bacteroidota bacterium | reverse complement strand
GGCCATAACTATGAACTGGAAGTGAAAGTAACCGGCAAGCCGGACAAAAAAACAGGCTATGTAATGGATTTAAAAATGTTGAGTGATTTAATAAGAAATGAAATTCATTCCCGGTTTGATCATCGGAATTTGAATCTCGATACAATGGAGTTTAAAGAATTGAATCCAACGGCTGAGAATATTGCAATTGTTATTTATAATTTATTGAGGCCGCATATCAGTAAAAAAAATGAATTGATGATTCGGTTATATGAAACGCCAAGAAACTATGTTGAATATCCGGCCCCCTAAATCTCCGCCGGAAGGTGGAGGACTTTCGGAGCATTTACTATCCATAATAGAATTATGAAATAGTATGAGTTGTATGTTTGGGAATAAAGAATCATCACGTTTTGCGGAGGAGTGAAATTGATTGTGTTTTAGAAATCTGTTTTAATAATATTATAACGAAGAAAAAAGCTGGAGTTACGATGCCTGGCAGCGAACTGGATACTGAAGAGTGCGACTCCGAATTGCCGGGACAGGCGCAACAAATGGAAAATAGTAATTCTTTTACCGAGGTAATAAAATTTTCATTTTGCAATCTTAAATTTTAAATAGTCTTATGTCTTATAAAAAAACAGAGCACTACGATGCGATAGCAACAGAAGGTCTTGTAAAAAGTTACAAAGAAATTATTGATATGCTTGGTGAAGATTCAAACCGCGAAGGATTATTGAAAACACCTGAACGTGTGGCAAAAGCAATGCAGTATATGATGCAGGGGTATCAGATGGATGCTGCTGCAATTATTAATTCTGCAAAATTTCATGAAGATGTAAGTGAAATGATTGTGGTAAAGGATATTGAAATTTACAGTATGTGCGAGCATCATATGTTGCCATTTATTGGCAAGGCACATATTGCATACATCCCTAACGGATGGATAACGGGGTTAAGTAAAATTGCAAGAGTAGTGGATGTATATGCAAGAAGATTGCAGGTGCAGGAAAGATTGACCGTTCAGATTCGTGATGCAATAAGAGAAACTTTGAATCCACTGGGTGTTGCGGTAGTGATAGAAGCAAAACATCTTTGTATGATGATGCGGGGTGTTCAAAAGCAAAATTCTTCAACAACAACTTCTGCTTTCGATGGTGAATTTCAGAAAAACAGTACACGGAGTGAGTTTCTGAAACTTATCAGTAACGATTTACATTAAGCATTATATTTGCACTTCGATTCAGGTTTGATTGCTTCTTAAATCAAACCTTTTTTATTTTCAAAAAGGGAAACCTTTTTTGAAAAGGGGTGGGGTCACCTTCGTTTTTAAATTGGGAACTTCGGTGACCAGGGAGTAAATATATTTTTTATGAAACATGCATTTGTATTTCCGGGTCAGGGTTCACAGTTCCCGGGTATGGCTAAAGATCATTATGATAATAGTGTTTTTGCAAAAAAACTTATTGAGCAGGCAAATGAAATTCTTGGATTTCGTATTTCCGATATTATGTTTGGCGGCAACGAAGAAGATTTGAAACAAACCCGGGTAACTCAGCCCGCCATTTTTCTTCATTCAATCATTGCATATAAAACGATTGAGAGTGCAAAGCCCGATATGGTAGCAGGTCATTCGCTTGGCGAATTTTCTGCGTTAGTTGCAAATGGCACATTAAGTTTTAATGATGCTTTACAATTGGTATCCGTTCGGGCAAGTGCAATGCAAAAAGCCTGCGAAATAAATCCATCAACAATGGCAGCGGTTTTAAATCTTGCAGATGATAAAGTGGAAGCTATTTGTACCGAGATACAAAATGAAACAGGAGAGATTGTTGTACCGGCAAATTATAATTGTCCCGGGCAATTAGTTATCAGCGGCAGTAAAACAGGAATTGAGATTGCTTGTGAACGTATGAAAGCAGCTGGTGCTAAAAGAGCATTGGTATTACCAGTTGGTGGCGCCTTTCATTCGCCATTCATGTTGCCGGCAAAAGAAGAATTACAAGCAGCCATTGAAGCAACAAAATTTCATAATCCAACCTGTGCTATCTATCAAAACGTAGTGGCAAAAGCAGTAATGGATAAAGAAGAAATAAAACAAAATCTTATCGATCAACTTACGGGTGCAGTAAGATGGACGCAAAGTGTTCAGCAAATGATTGCTGACGGTGCTTCTAAATTTACTGAGGCAGGTCCGGGAAAAGTATTACAGGGACTTGTTTTAAAGATCAATAAATCTATGGAAGTAAACGGTGTGAGTTAAATTTATATGCTGCAGTTCATCCATTCTCCATCAAATTTTGTATTATATTTTTTATAAAAATTAATTGCAGGTTCGTTCCATTCAAGTACCTGCCACATGATGCCACTGAATTTTTTTTCTTTGGCTTCTTCAATTAAACGATCCATCAAAAGTTTACCGATTCCTTTTCCTCTAGCTTCCTGGGTAACAATAATATCTTCCAGGTACATTCGCTGTCCTTTCCATGTGGAGTAACGGATATAGTATAACGCAAATCCTAAGACCTCACCCTCCAACTCCCTCTCCAAAGGAGAGGGAGAGTTAGACTCCGATTTGAGTGAGGTTGCTACAAAACTCCACCACACAGGGTTTTTTCCAAAACCACTTTCAATAAAATGATCAAGCGTAACTGTTACTTCATCGGGAGCTTTTTCATAGACTGCGAGTTCTTTAATCAACTCTAATAACCTTGCACAATCTTCTTTAACGGCCCTTCTAATATTAATCGCCATCAGTAATTTTTAATTAATAATTATTAATTCTTAATTCCAAAGCCCGGTCCTTTTACAAACCTTCCCGGTTTAGCCCCTGTATGTTCACCTTCTTTCAATACCTGCATTCCATTTACAAAAACATGAATCATTCCTTCTGCGTACTGGTGTGGTTTTTCAAATGTAGCATTGTCTTTTACTTTTGCCGGATCAAAAATTACAATATCAGCAAAGTTTCCAACTTTTAATTCGCCACGGTCTTGAATTTTTAAATTAGTAGCCGGAAGTTTTGCAAGTTTTCTTACTGCTTCCTGCAAAGAAATTATTTTTTCATCACGGCAATATTTACCCAGTACTCTTGCAAAACATCCATATGCTCTTGGGTGTGCATTTGATTTCAGGAAAATACCTTCATTGGTATAAGAGCCTTCATCACTTCCGAAACTCAGCCACGGTATGGCTATTTGTTTCTTCACATTATTTTCATTCATCAAAAAATAAATGCACTCTACCCGGGTGCTGTCTTTAATAATTAAATCCATAGCAGTTTCTTCGGGACTTTTTCCCATTATCTTTGCAACAGCAGCCAGCGAT
>JANPEU010000477.1:0-5242 GCA_031423175.1 Bacteroidota bacterium | reverse complement strand
CTACCTGCTTTAAAATAATAAACAGCGGGTGGAATATTTTTTTCTGTTTTCATACGAAATCTGTTTTTATCAACAGGAATTTCCAGAATTGTATCGAACAGAGGCTCGGAAAGCAAATAGGCTGTTTGAATTTTTTCCTTTGAATCAATGCTTCCCGCAATAACAGTTTTGCCATAAGAGGGAAGTTGAACCGGTTTGTTTATAAATAAAAAAAGAAAAGAAAAAACTATAATAGGTAACAGTAAATAAGCAACCCGGGAAAACGGCTTAAAGAATGCCCTTTTAAAAGTTTTTCTTTGATACCATTGGTAACCCAGCCACAATGCAAGTATCATCCAAAAAATACTCAGCCATTCGTAATGCAATAAATATTTCCCAGTTGAGCTACCATCGGAATTGCTTACTGTAAGTGCAGGGGCAGACCAGGGCCACCAAAGGGCTTTTCCAACAGCATTTAAAATATTACCGGTGATGGTTGCTGCCAGTCCAATACCAAACGGGCCAAGAAAACCACTGATAACAACAGAGAATAAAAATTGAATACCCAATATTCCCAATCCAGAAATCAATAATCGAAAACTCAGGCCTGCAATATTAGAAAACGGAATTATAGCTTTACTAAAACCAGAAGCTGGTTTTATAAACATTATGAAAGCTCCGCCAACTAAACTGAATATCACCAGCGCAACAATGCAAAAGAATGAAACTAAAACCGCCATACTGAATTTACCAAGATATAATGCTGGCTTCAAAACAGGTTGTGTTTCTATTAATTTCCAACCACCCCCCCGATGTTCCATTTGCGTTAATCGAATAACAACCAACGTAAGAAAAATTGGAAAAAAGAAACTGCCAAATCCCTGGAAACAATTTACGATCTGTTCTTTCCATGGATTAACCGTGTTGACATTTGTAATAGAACTCCTGTTTTGAAGTAACAACGCCAATGTATAAAGAACCGGAATAAAAGCAGCCATGATTAGTGCAAGCCAAAACATTCCTGAACCTTTTAGTTTTAGCCATTCAGCCTTGAATGCTTTTTTATAATCCGGAATAAAATTCATAATAAATCAGTTTGAAGTCATTTTAATAAACCATTCTTCGAGGCCCTCATTTAAGCGGATACTTTTTACGGGTACACCTGCCTGTACCAATTGCTGATTAATTCGTGTTACCTCATCATCATCCTGCAATTGAAATATAAATTCATTATTAACTGTTGCCGTTGCATCAGGAAATTTTTCAACTATAAAATTTTTCCATTGCATTGGATTGGCAGTTTTAATTGTTACTTGTTTTCCATGACCGATATCCTTTTGTAACTCTGCTAATGTTCCCTGAAATTTTAATACCCCTTTATGTATAATACCAAGATGCGTACATGTTTTTTCCACTTCGCCCAATAAATGACTGGATATAAAAATCGTTTTCCCATATTCCCTATTAAGTCTTATCAGCATTTCTCTTACCTCAATAATACCTGCGGGGTCAAGACCATTGGCTGGCTCATCTAGTATCAGTAACGATGGGTCGGGTAATAGAGCCATTCCCATACCAAGGCGTTGTTTCATACCGAGAGAATATTCTTTTACTTTTCTTTTTGCATCATTATGTAGTCCCACAATTTCTAAAACATCTTCCACCCGCTTCTCATTCATATTGCGAAGCCTGGTTATTACTCTTAAATTATCTCTGCCACTTAAATGTAAATACAAGGAAGGTGTTTCAATTAATGTACCTATACTTTCAAAAATGCCCGGAATATTTTTTTTCAATGATTTGCCACGGATAAAAATATTATCAGGTTCATTTTCCAGCATTCCGGTAATCAGGCGGATCGTAGTGGTTTTACCTGCGCCATTCGGACCAAGAAAACCAAATATGCTTTGGTCGGGTACCTGCAGGCTTACTTCGTTCACCACTTTGCGGCCATATCTAAACGTATAATTGAGCCCGGAAGTTTCAATAGCATAAGTATTGGCAACGTTCATTGTTGAATAAATATATTGTAAGATATAAAATAAAAAAGCATCCCGTTTTATTTGGGATGCTTCAATTCTTTTTTCTCCAATAGGGGAAGGGGTTTTTTATTCAGACTCCGCAACCACTTCTTTTACTTCTGGTATCATTCGTTTCATCATTCCTTCTATTCCAGCTTTCAATGTTATCATACTCGACGGGCAACCACTACAACTACCCTGCATCATCAGATTAACCGTTCCTTCGTTGTAGCTTTTAAATTGTATAGCACCCCCATCCATTTCTACCGCAGGTTTTACATAATTTTCCAGCAATTCTTTAATTCTTTTTACCACGTCTTCATCATCTGCATTTACTTCATTGCTACTTTCTTGTTTCATCGTTATCACTTCATCTTCATTAATTACAGCTTTTCCCTCTTCTAAGTAATCTTTTAAAAATGTCCGGATACTTGGTATCACATCATCCCAATCTGTATCAACAGTTTTTGTTAGAGTAATAAAATTGCTGGCAATAAAAACAGCTTTGATAAACGGAAAGCCAAACAATTCAACAGCCAATGGTGAGGGTTTGGCAGTTTCTGCATCAGGGAAATCAATACTCTTGCCGGGATATAAAAGTTTATTAGCAACAAACTTCATGGTCTCCGGATTTGGAGTCATTTCAGTATAAATGCTGATGATGGGATTACCTGTCTTAATCATAACTCACAGAATTTTATTGATTGCAAATATACAAACCACCACCCGCCTTTATTTACGAAGAAAGGAAAGAGACAAAATCCTAAACCTCAAGAATGTAGATTTAAATAGTGAAGATTAAACCTAAGACTCTCCGCCAGCTGGCGGAGGACAGGGGGTTGTGTTTACCAACCCAAAATCCAGGCAAAAATCAACGGACACACAATGGTTGCATCACTTTCAACAATAAATTTTGGTGTATTAATATCTAGTTTACCCCAGGTAATTTTTTCATTGGGCACTGCGCCAGAATAAGACCCATATGAAGTTGTTGAATCACTTACTTGACAGAAATAACTCCAGAAGGGTACATCATGCCATTCCAAATCCTGATACATCATCGGCACTACACAAATTGGAAAATCGCCAGCAATACCTCCACCTATTTGAAAAAACCCAACTCCTTTTCCGGATGAATTACCACGATACCACTCAGTAAGCCACACCATATATTCAATACCACTTTTTACTGTGCTTGCTTTTAGTTCTCCTTTGATTACATAACTGGCAAAAATATTTCCGGTGGTGCTATCTTCCCAACCCGGTACTATAATGGGAATATTCTTTTCGGCAGCAGCTACTATCCAACTGTCTTTAGGATCTATTTCATAATACTGTTTCAGTTCCCCACTTAAAACTGTTTTGTAAATAAATTCATGCGGAAAATATCGTTCACCTTTTGCTTCAGCATCTTTCCATTGCTTTACCAAATGTTTTTGCAGACGTCGAAAAGCTTCTTCTTCTGGAATACAAGTGTCAGTTACCCGGTTATAATGATTCTCTAATAATTCCCATTCCTGTTGCGGAGTAAGGTCGCGGTAATTCGGTACTCTTTTATAGTGAGAATGTGCAACAAGATTCATTACATCTTCTTCGAGGTTTGCACCCGTACAACTTATGATTTGAACTTTATCCTGCCGAATCATCTCTGCAAGGGAAATTCCTAATTCAGCGGTACTCATGGCGCCAGCTAATGACACCAACATTTTTCCACCTTCCAATAAATGTGTTTCATATCCTTTTGCTGCATCCATCAAAGCGGCTGCATTGAAATGCCGGTAGTGATGTTCGATAAATTTTGAAACAGGTCCTTTTTTCATACTAAAAATAATTATGCAGCAAAAATATATGTTTTGTATTTCATTAATACCGAATCGCCATATAAAATAGTCCAATACGATATGTGAAACTGTATGGCTCTCGGCATTATACCGGAATAATTTGGACTAATTTATTAATCAAATTTGTATAACTCTAAAAACAAAACCCCGCTCCGCTAATGCGAATACGGGGTTGTTTTACCACACACCAAAACTACGGTTTAGCTTAAAGCAGATAATGCTTATAGCGTATATTATACTTTAGCAGATTTTTTATACTGAGTCCATTCAGATCCGCCGGATGATTTTAAAATAATTTTCTGATCAGCATTTTCCAATGTGATAAAATAGGTTGTGCTTTCAGGTTTTGCCAGTTCATACAAATCACTAATCCAATAATTATTATATTTTTGTTTCAAACTTGTTTGCAATAGCATCGGCAGATTCACTGAAGAAATATTGCGTGTGGTTGCAATAAAATCACCTTCTGTACTGTAATAGGCATTCACGAAATTATTATTGTACAGGAAACTTGCCTTAAAATAATTGCTGCCGGTATTCCATTCTACATCGCTGGCATTGGTAAATTGATTTTTAAATGCATTCAATACTACTGAATTGACTTCAGTTTCTTCGGCTGCAAACAGGGAGCTTGTAGCAAATAACATGGCAAAAACTGCTGATAAAAAAATCTTTTTCATAACTCACTTTTTTATATTTAAAGATTGATGATTTTTGATTTTCAATCTATAATTGGTTTGACGCTTTAAAGGTATTTTGTGTTACAGCCTGTAGCAAGCAAATTGTGATTAGCGGCGGGCTCTGTTAAACACACTTAACATTACAGCACATTCATTAACTTTAAAATATTAAAAAAGAATTTGAACTATCTGGCTCATGCATATTTTTCCTTTAACCATGCCGAAATATTAGCGGGTAATATGATTAGTGATTTTGTAAAAGGGAAAACGAAATATGATTATCCACCCGGAATTCAGAAAGGAATTGCTTTGCACCGGGAAATTGATGCTTTTACGGATGCACATGAAGCAACAAAGAGGGCAAAAGAAATTTTCAGACCGCATTATCGTTTATATTCCGGGGCTTTTATAGATGTGGCATATGATTATTTTCTTGCAAATGATAAAACGGTTTTTACCGATTCGTCCTTATTGAAATTTTCTCAAACTACTTATTCGATGCTTGATGAAAACAGTAAATGGTTTCCTGAAAAATTTGCAGCTATGTTTCCTTACATGAAATCGCAGAACTGGCTTTACAACTATAAAAGCCCATGGGGGATTGAAAAAAGTTTTGGCGGTTTGGTGCGCCGGGCAAATTATTTGACTGAAAGTGTAACCGCTTTCAGGTTATTTACTGAAAATATCGAATGGCTTCAAGAGCAGTACAATTATTTTAGCG
>JANPEU010000476.1:0-7283 GCA_031423175.1 Bacteroidota bacterium | reverse complement strand
GACGAAGCATCACAGATGCTTCCTTACCTAAAATGAATTTCAATAATTTTAAGTTTCGCATCTCGAGTACAAAATGAATCATCAATCGCCTGGAGTCTTGTCATACTGAGGACGAAGCATCTCAGAGGCTTCCATACAGAAAATGAATTTCAATAATATCAAGTTTCGAATCTCAAGTACAAAATGAATCATTAATCGCTTTGAGTCTTGAAATACTGAGGAACAAAGCATCTCAGAGGCTTCCAAATATTGAAACTCAGTTGAATTAAAATACATTCCCTTTTCAATTTCTCTGAGATTCCTCTCCGCCGATGGCGGACTCGGAATGACAAGACTCAGGCATACTGGTTATTTATTCTAAAAATTAATGAAGTAGTGCTAAAAATCTCATAGACTTCGTTCCTCAAGAACCTTTTCTGCAATCAACAAATCGACGGGTGTTGTAATTTTAATATTACTTGTATCGCCATCAACCAGGTTTATTTTCACCCCCAATCTTTCCACAACGCTTGCTTCATCCGTAAAAGCATCATCATAATCCTGATCGAAAGCAGCTTTAATTATATCACTGAAAAAAGTTTGCGGTGTTTGAATGATGCGGACTTTATTCCGATCAATCTGTTCGTTGCCTGAACCAGATTCAAATCGTATCGTATCCACTGCTGTTATAGCCGGAACAGCATTGCCGTTCTTAATTGTTTCTTCATAACAATTTCGGATCAATTCAGAAGTTATAAGACATCTTACTCCATCATGCACAAAAACAACTGAATGCTGATGAATTAGTTTTAATCCATTTTGCACGGAATGAAATCTTGTTTCGCCACCTTCCGTTATTGTTATTCGTTGCGGTGCATGCGTGGATCGCATTATTTCCAAACCTGTTTCTATATGATCTTTATTAAGCACAAGAATTATTTCTAAGTCAGGATAGGTATCAAGAAAAGCAGTAAGTGAATACCAAAGCACAGGTTTGCCCCTCAATAATAAAAATTGTTTGGGTAAAGCCGTTCCCATTCTAAGACCCGAACCACCTGCTACTATGACGGCGTATTTTTTCATTGATTACAAATGTAGGGGAGAACGGGGATACCCATCGTTTCCAAAGTCTCAAACAGAAAAAGGTTTATCCGCAGGATGTTGTGCATGGGCACGGCAATATTACTCCTATCATTGTCAGATGCCCTCCCAATAGTTATCTGGACTTCAGAGTCCGGTAATTCTCAGTAATTCTTTTGTACAGTTAAAAAAGGTTTATTAGCTTACATAAGCCATCAAACCTATTTGCTATGAAATTTTCTCTGCCTACTCTTTTAGGGCTTTCTCTGTTTCTATCTTTTGTTTCTGCCGCACAGGATCCGATAGCTATCGGATTTGAAGTTCCAGCAAACTTACCTTCTACAAAAGAAGAGTTTGTAAATTCTGAACCGTTAACAAATTGTGTTGGTGATGGAAGAAAAAACTCTTCTTATGATTACTAAAATTGATATAACAAAATTCGGCCTATTTAATGATTTTGAATGGGATAAAACTTTTGGCAAGGATACTAATTCATTTTTTAAAAAAGTTAATGTAATTTATGGAAGAAACTACTCAGGAAAAACAACTCTCGCAAGAGTATTAAGGTGCATTGAAAAAGGCGAATTAAACAAAAACTATATCGACGGTAATTTCGTCGTTTCATTATCTGATGGTACTAACATTTCGCCTTCTACTCTTCTCATTTCTTCAACTAAAATCCAACTAAGGGTTTATAACTCCGATTTTATAAAAGATAATTTAGGCTGGTTGCAAAACGAAGATGGCTCAATAGTACCGTTCACTATTCTCGGCGAAAGAAATGTAGAAATAGATAAAAAAATCAAAGAGATCGAAGAAAAGATAGGCAAAGTGGAAGAAACCAAAGGCTTGCAATTTGAATATAAAGAAAGTGAAAACTCATATTTTGCTAATCAAAAAAAAATAAATCAAAAGAAAGCTGATCTTGAATTGAAACTTAAAGTAAAGGCTAATGATAAAATTAAAGTTAACAGTAATTTTTTTATTGCTACTACCCTTAAGAAGACTTATCAGATTAATGACATAAAAGAAGAAATCACTAAAATTACAGCCAACCCCGAAAAATACTTCTTATCAGAAAATCAAAAAGAAGATAAAATAAAACTTTTAAAAGAGCAACCGCTGGATGATATAAAAGAACTACCTGCATCGAAACCTGTTTTTTCAAATTATTTTGCAACAACAAAAGAACTTCTATCTAAAAAAATAAAGCCCTCAAAAGCAATAGCCGAACTAATTGAAGATAGTCTTTTACAGGAATGGGTTAGAGAAGGAATTGATAGGCATAAAAATAAAAGAACAACGTGTGGCTTTTGTGGTAATTCTCTTCCAAAAGATATATGGGAAAACATAGATGCGCACTTCAGCAAAGAGTCAGAAGACTTACGAAAAAATATTAAGGAACAAATTCAGATATTACAAAAAGTAAAGCAAAATATTAATGAGTTTTTAAAAATCAGCCGGGAGAATTTCTATTCCGGCTTGCAAAAAACATTTGACAAAGACCTTGCAGAATGGATTAAACTAAGAAATAAGTATGCAACCAATATTGATGAATTAATATTTGGGTTAAATGAGAGGCTCAAGAATATCTTTAATCAGCAAACCCTTATTGAAATTACGGATATATCTGATGATATTCTTCATCTTTTACAGGAGTTCAATAAGTTGATTAAGGAAAGCAATAAGAAAACTACCAGCCTCGCAAAAGATCAAGAAAGAGCAAGAAACGATCTACGGCTTGCCGAAATAGTGGATTTTATCAAAATAATTGACTACAAAAAGAAAACAGATGAAATCAAAAGTCTTGAAAAAGAAGTTGCAGAATTAGAAAAAACAAAGAACCTCAAGCAATCAGAAATTGATAGATTAAGTGAGCAACGAAGAGAATTAGAAGCCAAGGCGCAGGATGAAAGCCGGGGAGCAGAATTAGTCAATGAACATCTTTCTAAATTTTTTGGTCATGATGAATTAAAGCTTGTTGCAGAGGGAGAAAAAACAAATATGAAATTTAAGATTACTCGAGAGAAAGCAGATGCTAAAAACCTAAATGAAGGAGAATGCAGTCTTATATCCTTTTGTTATTTTATTGCCAAAATGCAGGACGAACTAAATGCAGAAACAAATAATAAGAAACTGATAATATATATTGACGACCCCATTTCCAGCCTTGACAGTAATCATATTTTCTTTATGTTCAGTCTCATTGACAGCATAATTGCTAAGCCTAACAAGTATGACCAGCTTTTCATCTCAACTCACAACCTTGAATTTTTAAAATTTTTAAAGCAGCTTACAGTTCCAGATAATAAAAATAATATTGGTCATTTTCTTATAGAGCGAAGAAAGAAAAAAACAGATAAGCGGGTCTTTCTTGTACCAATGCCGCATCATTTAAAAAAGTATGTTACTGAATTTAACTACCTGTTTTCCGAAATATACAAGATATATAAAGAAACGAAAGGCGATAGAAAAACGATATTAGAAAACACCTATAACCAATTTTATAATCTGCCCAATAATATCAGGAAGTTCCTCGAATGTTATCTTTTTTATAAATATCCCAACACTAGTAATCCATTAGAAAATCTTGATAAACTTTTTGATGGGCATATCCCTTCATTAGTGAACAGGATAGTAAACGAATACTCGCATCTTACTTATATAGACCGTGGATGGAAGCCAATAGACGTAGAAGAAATGGAAGAATGTGCAGGGATTATCATTGAGAAAATAAAAGAAAGGGATAAAGATCAGTTTGAAGCCTTAGTTGCAAGCATTAGTTAATTATACAATTATTCAAATCCTTATATTTTTCTACAGTGACACGTCATCAAGCAGAGCAGGATCTCAAAAAAGTATTTCAGCTCGACTCCTTTTACGACGAGCAATGGATAGCTATTGAAAGGATCTTAAAAGGTGAAAGGGTTTTGCTGATAGAAAAAACGGGGTTTGGTAAATCACTTTGCTACCAGTTTCCCGCTACCATATTTGAAGGTGTTACGGTAATTTTTTCTCCTCTCATTGCATTGATGCGGGACCAGGTAAAGAAATTAAACAGTCTTGGAGTGGCTGCCTGTTGCATTAACAGTGAACAAACTCCTGAAGAAAACGCAGCAATCATTAATCAAGCTGAAACTGGCAAAATTAAAATTCTTTATATAGCCCCGGAACGACAAGAAAATAGTCTTTGGATAGACTCTGTCCAACGAATGAAACTCTCAATGGTGGTAGTTGATGAAGCACATTGTATTTCTCAATGGGGACATGATTTTCGCCCTGCCTTCCGGAGAATTATTAATCTTGTAAAACTGCTGCCGAAAAATCTTCCCGTTCTGGCAACTACAGCAACTGCAACTCTAAGAGTACAAAAAGATATAGAGGATCAAATGGCTGATCAGCTTACAGTAATCAGGGGAAATCTTTTAAGAGACAACTTCAGGCTATATGTAATCAAAGTAAACACCGGGGAAGAAAAGCTGGCCTGGCTTGGTGAACATATGAATGGGCTGGACGGGACAGGAGTTTTATACACCGGCACAAGAGCCGATACAGAAATATATTCCCGCTGGCTTGATTTTTTAAAAATTTCATCAGTTGGTTATAATGCAGGATTGGATGCGGATTCAAGAATTGCCATTGAAGATGGCCTTATGAGTAACAAGTGGAAATGCGTAATATCCACTAATGCTTTGGGCATGGGTATTGATAAACCCGATATCCGGTTTATCATTCATACACAAATCCCGCAATCACCTGTGCATTATTACCAGGAAATTGGCCGTGCAGGAAGAGATGGGAGACCTACAACGATCATTTTATTTTACGGACCCGAAGACAGGGAATTGCCTGAAGCATTCATTGAAGGTGGCAGACCATCCATAAAAAAATACGAAAAGGTAATTGAAGTCATAAAAAATGAATTATTGGGCGAAAGGGAAATTATAAAGAGAGCAAACATTAAGACAAATCAATTCAGGGTGATAAAAGCTGATTTAATAGAACAGGGTATCATCAGAGAAATCAAAAGTGGCAGTAGTAAAAAGTATGAATACATATATAACGCCCCGGCACTGAACACCCGGGCATTTGCTGAATTAAGAAAAGCAAAGACTGCTGATTTGGACAGCATGATTGGTTATGTGGAGACAAAAGGTTCAAGAATGAAATATTTATGCGATTATCTTGGAGACAATGCAGATCATGATTTCACTAATTGCGATAATACCTCCCTCCCAAAATTTTCTATACAAATGACGCCGGAATGGGAAGCCAAAATCCGGGAGTTCAGAGAAACCTTTTTCCCCGAATTGGAAGTGGCAGCAAAGAGTATGGTAAATGGAGTTGCTGCCTCTTATTATGGAGTTTCAACAGTTGGAACAACAATACATCGCTGCAAATATGAAAACGGTGGTGACTTCCCGGATCATTTACTTATCCTTACGCTGAAAGCATTCCGTAAAAAATTCGGACAAGATAAATTCGACCTCGTTGTATATGTGCCCCCGACAAAATCCGGCGATCTTGTCAAAAATTTTGCAGAGAAAATAGCCAGAACTTTAAAATTCCCCATTTCTCATAATCTTATGAAAAACAGAAACACAGCCGAGCAAAAAGTTTTTGAAAATGCTTACTCAAAAAAAGATAATGTGAAAGATGCTTTCATATTTAAAACTCCGGATGAGATTATAGGGAAAAGTATTTTATTAATTGATGATATATGTGACAGCGGCGCAACTCTAAAAGAACTTGGGGCACTTTTTAGTAACTTAGGGGCATCAAAAATATCTCCACTTGTTATTGCTAAAACTGTAGGAGGCGATTTAGCATAATATGCAAATAAAAGAAGCACCATATTGGATTGCACTTGCCCATCTGCCCAGATGGGGAGCAGCTAAAATCAATGCACTTGTAATTAAATTCATTCATGAAGAAAATATTACAATTGAAGATTTCTTTTACCTTGATGAAGTGAATTGGAAAAGCAATTATGGGCTTATAACCCCGGATGTCAATGACCTTCTAAAAGCAAAGTCAGACTTACCCAACCTGGCTTTTTTAGCAGAGAATCTCTTAAATGAAGGCTACGAAATTATTCCCCTGAATTCACCTGAGTACTCTACCACACTTAAATCAAACTTAAAAACCACTCATTCACCCGTTATTTTATACATAAAAGGAAACAAGCAATTAATGAAAGAAAATTCTGTAGCAATCGTTGGTTCAAGAGAAGCTTCAGAAATTTCTTTAAAGTTTACAGATAATATTGCCAAACTGGCTTCGAAAGAATACAAAGTTATCGCAAGTGGTTTTGCAAAAGGAGTGGATAAACAGGCATTAGATTCAGCGATTAAATACAAAGGCCAAAGCATTATTGTACTGCCACAGGGTATCCTGACATTTACATCAGGGTTCAAAACTTACTATAAACAAATTGTTGACGGAGATGTTTTGGTATTAAGTACATTTTTTCCTAAAGCACCATGGCAGAAAGAACTGGCAATGGCAAGAAACCCCATCATCTATGGACTGGCTGATGAAATATATGTTGCCGAATCAAGTGAAAAGGGTGGCACATGGTCAGGTGTAGTTGACGGACTTCGTAAGAAAAGAAAAATTTATGTTCGTAAGCCCGGCTCAGATGAAAAGAATGCCAACAATCTTTTAATTCAAAAAGGAGCAGTGGCTGTTGATTTTGATGGAAAAGAAATAGTAACTGGTTATCAGCCGGTAGATTTATTTGAACAACTCTCATCAATAGTTAGTGAACCAGATATTACAGAGCTAGTCAAAAAAGAAACGGAGGAAACAATCGAAAAGAAAATCCTGTCAGCTCTAAATGGTAATCCTTTGACTGCAAAAGAACTCCTTATTAAATTAAAAATTGATTGGCATAGTAAAAAATTAACCGGCATTCTTAATAAAATCCCTCAGATAGAAGTAATCAAAACAAAAAAATCAAACCAATACAAAATAAAAGAAAACTTCACTCAGACTCAAAGGACGCTTTTTGATTAACAGTTTAGTTTAATCTTACAACTTCCCCGCCCGGGTCAGTGTCCGTAAATAAAATGAATGCCAGATTGCGTGTCTCACGCAACTATTCAATAAATCATATTCGGGTTCGTAAAGACCTGCCTACCGGCAGGCAGGCACGAACCCGGCATCAAGCTTAGTACAGTGCCAAAGTGTAAAACCTGTAAATACAAAAAGGGTGTCTCAAT
>JANPEU010000475.1:0-1513 GCA_031423175.1 Bacteroidota bacterium | reverse complement strand
TAGAATAAAAAATATTTTTTTCATAAGCTTAAAATTTTATTTGTATTCCCAAGCCAAGACCTGAACCAACAAAGACCTCCATGTATTGAAGCTGCAAATTGACTATCCTCCCAATTCTATAATCTATTCCAGCATCAAAATAATAAGTAAGTCCTTTAGTTGGTTTGAGTTCATATCCAATGCCTGCAGTACCATGAAATCCAAAGTTATTTTCAAAAGGGAAAAAAGTACCCGAAATTATTGCTAACCCACTTTGTTCTGGAGTTTTGTATGATAAAAAAGAAGTAGGCTGAAAATATAAATATTGAAATCCTACCCCGATTGTTTTTGAGACATGATATTGAAATTTTAATGAAGCCAGAAATCTTATATCGTCAATCTTTTGAATTTGCAAGCCTCCAACGGGTGTTAAAGAAATTTTTCCTTTGTCATTTACTTTATCACCGAATTGATAATAGTCTTGTCCAAATGCTTTAGTAAAACATAAAGACAACAAAAAGAACATTAATACAAGTTTGATTTTTGTCAGTCTCATCATGGTGTGAATTTAATTAGCTCTTCCCCTTTTTTCATAGTTGAGTGGTAATTCATCGTTTCTGCATCTGTCAGCTTTCTCCATTCAATTTTAGTGAAATTCAGTTCTCCAATTTCATTTAGTGAATAATTTAAATATCTGTTGTCAATAATTTTCGTTTCTAATCTTATGACCTTATCAAATTTGAAATACTTGTCAACAAAATTGGGATGAAAAGCCATATTACAAAAGTTAGAACTTGTTTCGAAACTTGGATAGATTATACAATCAGCACCGGTATTATTGTATAGAATATTGTTTGAAAGCCATGAAGTGATATAATACGGCTTGTTTTCTGTTATGAAATAATCAGCTATAAAATTATTAAGGTAATTAAGATGTTCACTTTTATCTTTTCCAAGATGAGATAGTTGTGAACTTAATGGTTTGAGTAATTCAATTTCCTTTAAGATACCATTATCAATTCGTTTAATCTTTTTACAAAAAGTAACAGCTTTCACATCCCTGTCAACTTTTGGTCGCCAAATACTTAGATAAAAAGTATCATTCTGTTCAGGTTTAGTTTCAAGTAAGGAAGTTGCTGCTATGTCGGAACAATAAAATACACTCTTGCCTTTTAGGTTAGCCCTCCCATTTTCGTTGCAATAACAAGGGTCTGGATAACTGAAAGTTCTTATCTGCGTTAAATCCTCCTTAATTGGATTGATGTTTTTTCGAACTCTGTAATAAAAGCAGTTATTGAAATCAATCGAGTTAATGTCAACGGGAACTTTGGGTATTAATATTGCTTTTTTATATACATTTTCGCTTACCATTTCTTGAACCATATTAGAAAAATCAATGTTCTTCAAATCTTCAAGATTTAATTTA
The DNA here is from genome assembly GCA_031423175.1 of Bacteroidota bacterium. Classification (GTDB taxonomy): domain Bacteria; phylum Bacteroidota; class Bacteroidia; order Chitinophagales; family Chitinophagaceae; genus VBAR01. The sequence continues at coordinate 108 of JANPEU010000475.1, read as the reverse complement.
TAAATATCCAATTCAGGTAAGTCGTCAAGTTTTGATTGATAGTTTGTCATTAAAAGTAAGGTTGTATGAGGCGTGATAAGCTTGCAGTCAACGGTACGGCTTGCCGAA
>JANPEU010000474.1:0-2637 GCA_031423175.1 Bacteroidota bacterium | reverse complement strand
TCTGGTTATCTTACTTTCAAAACTTAACTCAGCCCGGCAATTGAATGGCAGAGGGCTGATTATTTTTCTGTTTGCTGAATGGTCATACCAAACAATATTATTTTTTTCAAAATGAATAAAAAGATATTGATCCTTGTTCAGCTGGTATTTTGTTATCCAGTTTTCATCCGGTTCCGGGGGACTTAAAAAAACCCCCCATTCTTTTTCATCAGACGCAACCGTTTTGAAATGCTTGGTATTCGAATTATAATGTGCAAGTCCCTTTACTTCTACATACACCAGGTAATCCTTTTCACTGGCGGCAAAAATGTCCCTTCCATACCGGATGTATTTTTTATTCATATCTTCTAAACGATATGCATCATGCCTGAAAATTATTTTTTTATCTTTATCGAATACATAAAATCCGGCAGTCGTTGTCAGTGCTATGGAATTATTGGGTAAAGGAAGTGCATCCCAAACAAAATTTGAATAAGTTGTAAAAGCGGTACTGTCTTCAATAAGAAAATTCTGCAGGGAAAATGAATTTGTATTTAACAACTGAAAACCACTGCGTGTTATAATACCCAATTGGTTTGCTGAAAATTTTTTAAGCCGGCTGATCTTGCTTGATAAGAGTGGCATAGTACCCGATGCCTGGTAATAACATTTGAAACGGTGCCCGTCATACCGGTTAAGCCCCACATCAGTACCTATCCAAATATAACCCTGCTCATCCTGCTGCAAGGCGGTTACATAATTATCAGATAAGCCTTCATTGTTGGTGAAGCGGGTAAAATCTTTTTCATCAAATGACTGGCTAATGCTGTTGAGAGCCATCATCATAAAAAAAAATACTATAAATAGTCGCTGCGGCATGGCATAAAGTTAACAAGTAATGCTATTAAGTTTGGGATTCACCCAATAACTCCGCCCTTCAGGGCGGAGTTCCGGCTTGGATTAATATCGGGCTTTAGCCCTGAAATTTATTGAAATTATATTTCTTTAAAAATTCTTCACACTCCTGTTGAAAAGTTATTTTTTTATGATGCTCTTCCTGGATTTTTATATAATGCCGTACATCAGGCAATTTGCTTTCACTTACTGAAACCGCATAATATTCATCAGCCCATTCAAATTTATTTTTTAAAAGTGATTGCTTATTGATCCAGTAGGAAGATTCCCCTTTGATCAATTGAAGTGTCTTTGCAATAGATAAATCTGCATTCAGACCAAATAAAAGATGCAGATGATCTTCAACGCCATTGATCGTATCAATAAATATTTGTTTTGTTCTTGCATTCGTGATAATATGATTCAACACAACGGGCCTGATCTCTTTTATTAAAAAAGATTGCCTGCTCTTTGTACCCCAGACTGCGTGGATCATTACGTTAACGAAAGGCATGTTTGTGTCAGGGCTAAAGCCCTTTTTAAATTTACTTTTTATTCTCCGCTCTAAAGAGCGGAGTTATTCAGTTGCTCATAATAAAACATTCGCTCAGATGTTCAGGCTTCACCCGGTAACTCCGCCCTTCAGGGCGGAGATCCGACCTGGATTAACATTGGGCTTTAGCCCTGAATGTTCTTCAATATTTTGTGTCAGGGCTAAAGCCCTTTTTTAGTTTAGTTTTTTTCTCCGCCCTGGAGGGCGGAGTTATTATACATACACCATTACTCACTCGTTTATAATCAACATTCGCTCAAAAATGTATTTTCCTTTGTTGCATTTCAATGCAGGATGAATTTGGGATGCACCGGGTTAAAGTTACTTCCTTGTTGCTTAAAAAAATCGACTGCCGCTTGCCCTTTATATATTCTTCCGCCGTTTGTCAATCGTTATCTGCCTTTGAAAGGAGGATGTTTGCCTTATAGAGGGAGAATAAAGACAATTTATTTTTCCACCTTTTTCCTTAAATGAAAAAAAGGCCGCCGGATACACACTGCCGTCATTTTGTATTTCCACTTGTTGCTAACTTCAAAATAGCAATGAAAATTTCCTGGACAAGTTTTTAAGTATCCATAGCAGGTAATATTCATTATTGTTAACAATTTAAACTTTCATTTATGAGAAAGCTATTATTGCCTTTGCTGTTAATCTTATTAGTAACAGCCTGTCAAAAAGAAATTTCCACAGACAAAGTATCAGAAGAGATTGCTGGTGCAGCAGTAAATAAGCAAGCAAAATTCACCGTATGCCACTATGATGCGGTAACCGGTACTTCAAAGACGATTTTAGTCACCCAAAATGCCTTGGCGGGACATTTAAGTCATGGAGATTTACAAGGTGACTGTTCAGCAGTTTTAACTATTGGAGCTCCTTACCAGGGAGGTATAATAGCGTATTTAGATGGCACGGGCTTGCACGGTTTAATAGCCGCACCAAGCGACCAAAGTGCAGCTGCCCCATGGGGTTGTATTGGAACTTTAATATCCGGTGGTGATGGGACAGCTATTGGAACAGGCAATCAAAACACTATGGACATCCTGGCTGGTTGTGCCACAGAAGGGATAGCAGCAAGGATATGCGGCGACCTTATTTTGAATGGTTATGATGACTGGTATTTACCAAGTAAAGAAGAATTGAATCAGTTATACATCAACAGGGTTGCCATTGGCGGGTTTACCGATCCTGAATTCGAGTATTGGAGTTCTTCG
>JANPEU010000473.1:0-6617 GCA_031423175.1 Bacteroidota bacterium | reverse complement strand
GAAGGCGATACGATAAAAAGAGGCGTTGTGTTTATTAATGAAACAGTTCCTTACAAATTAGTAGCATGGCTTGCCAACAAACTTTATAAAGAACAATACGTCGCTATTCCAACAAAAAGTTTAATAGCTAATACTGAATCTACCAAAAACATAAAGTATGAATGGAAAATAAATAAAAGATGGAATCATCTTGCTGTAAATACGTCCAAAGAAAATGAGCAAATGTTACCAGGCAGTGTTGAGGAATTCATTTTTGAACATTATTACGGGTATACAAAAATAAATAACCAGCTTTCTCAGGAATATATAGTGAATCACCCCAGATGGCAAGTGAATAAAGTAATAGATTATTCGATTCATTGCGACTTTAAATCAATGTATGGAAACAATTTTTCCTTCTTGAGTAATCATACACCAGAATCGGTAATTATTGCTAAAGGTTCGCCTGTTTCAGTTAAATGGAAACGAACTCAATTCTAAATATTTCCTTGATGGAACAAAAAAAATATTGACAGGATAATTAAAATGACTTGGGAAGACCGAACTGACCTGTCTTGAAATACGGGGACTAAAAAATCAACTAAAATCGAATTTAAAGACCAGAATATTCGGGAGCCTCTACCGCACTACAAAACGATACCCAATCCCTTTAATCGTAATAATCTCCAGCAAAGGATCGTCTTTTAAATAGCTGCGTAGTTTGGTAATATATACATCTAAGTTGCGGCTGTTGAAAAAAGAATCATTGCCCCAAAGCAAATTTAAAATTTCTCTACGGTCAATAATTGTGTCGCGGTTGATATATAGTAGTTTTAATAATTCCGATTCACGGTAAGAAAGCTTGCGTTCTTCTTTTCCATTGTTAAGTGTTTGCCGGTTGAGCATAAAAATTAATTTACCCAGTACAACCGTATCGCTGGTAAGTTTTGATTTGGTGCCGGGTTTGTTTTTTAAAACATTCTGTATGCGGACAATCAATTCTTCCATGCTGAAAGGTTTGCGGATATAATCGTTGCCGCCCGTTGTAAAACCCTTTACTACATCTTCGGTTTGTGTTTTAGCAGTAAGAAAAATGATTGGCACCTCTTTATTTAAATTTCTTATTTCATCGCCAATGGCAAATCCATCTTTATTGGGCAGCATGATATCCAGTACACATATATCCGGAGTGATGTTTTTAAAATGTGTCAACACTTTTGCACCGTCAGCTTCCATCGTAACCGTAAAGCCACGGCTCTCTAAACTTTCCTTTACAATTTTACCTAGGAACAATTCGTCTTCGGCGTATAAAACTTTTGTCATAATTCTTTTTTTACCCCGTTAGGGGATAGGGGCTTTTGGCAGGGTGATATTAAAAACAGTTCCTCCGCCTTCATTATTTTGAACAGTAATAAATCCTTTGTGTTTTTTTACAACACCCGATACATAGCTTAACCCAAGCCCATAACCTTTTGTATTATGCACATTGCCACCCGGTACCCGGAAAAATTTTTCAAACACTTTATTTTTATATTCATCCGGAATACCAATTCCATTATCAGCAACTTTCAGCAACACATTATTTTCCGACGACTCAATACCAATTTTTATTACCGCATTATCGTTGCTGTATTTAATTGCGTTGTCAATTAAATTATAAACAACACTTAACAGGTGTAAACGATCGCCGCTCAAAGTTAAATCTCCCGAGTAATTTAAAGAAACAGTCGCATTCTTTTTTTCCAGCAACAACCGCATCGACGCAAGCACCTCATCAACCAAAGTCTTAATATTAATCGTTTCAAGATTCAGTTCTATTTCTTTTTTCTCAAACATGGAAAGTTTAAGCACTTTATCAACCAGCAGATTTAAACGCTGAAGTTCGTTAGATGAAATATCAAGATATTCTTTTGTACGTGCCGGGTCTTGTGCAGCATTAAAATTTTTTAATGCTTCAATGGCTACACTTACGGTTGCTATCGGCGTTTTCAGTTCATGAGTGATATTGCTGATAAAATCATTTTTTAATTCACCAAGCCGCTGCTGTCTTTTTAAATTCCGGAACAATAATAAAAAAGATAATACCGTAAGCCCGATGAGGAAAACAGAAAACAGAATTGGCGACAAAATTCTGCCGAGTAAATACGAAACATTACTTCCACGCTGTAAGCGATACGTAACAGGATGAATAATGCCAACTGAAACATCTGCCGGTTTTTCTTTTGTAACGCTATCCAACCGCAACACGGAGAAAGGAATATTTATTTTCTGTTCTTTCATCACAGCACGGTAGGCTGTTTCTATTTCGTGTACACGTACAGAATCCTGCAACGAATCTACCCCGTACAGCAACCGCATAATATAGTTGTGCCGGCCGCCGGAGCCCGGAAGATTTTTAGGTATAAATTTAAAGCTATCCCTGTTTTCCGAAAAAGCACTACTGTTTAATTGTATTACCATTTGCTTTTCAGATTCCGGGTGTAACAACATAGAATCTTTTAGGCGGCCGCTTACTATGTTTACGGTAGAAACGATTTGTTCCCTGGACGGAAGGCTTATATTGAAAGAATCGTTGTTGGAAATAAAAACACCGGCACCTGTAGCAGCACCCGATTTTTTAAAAATCGTATCAATGTTTTCCAGGTTTAATTTTTTTGCCTGCAATTTTCGCACTACTTCACGAAAAGAAACATCCGTTTTTATTAAAAGCGTTTTTTCTTCACGGTCATAGTTTTGTTTCAGCCAGTAAGCCTGGAAGCAGATGATAGCAATTATTGAAACTACCATCAAAACCATATCGGGTATTTTTTTTCTAAGTCCCATTTCACAGCAAATGTAACTATTCAAATTCTGCCGGTACCGCTACATTAACCTTTATTAACTTTAATGAAACCCGGCTTAACTTATCTTACAACAAGTAACAAATAGCTTTGAAAAAAATAAAAAATAATGAAACAAATATTTATCGCAGGGGCTGGGTTGGTTTTTTCAATTGTAGCTTCTGCTCAAATGAAACAGGGTACAATAATATATGACAGAACCGTGCAAATGCAAATGCAATTTCATGCAGCGGGTATGGAGGGCATGCAGCAAAACATACCTCAATCAAGAACCGATAAATTTGAGTTGGTGTTTGCTAATAACCAATCAATCTGGCGTTCGGCTGAAACGGGCGATGACGATGGCGGATCATTTACAAGCGATAATGGGGGCGGCATGCAAATGCGAATGGTAATAGCGGGAAGTAATGATGTGGTCTATCACAATTTTGATAATGCTCAACGTGTGGAGAAAAGAGAAGTGATGGATAAAAATTTTTTAGTTGCCGATAGTATTCGTCCGCTGAAATGGAAAATGACCGGCGAAACAAAAACGATTTTGAATCATAATTGTATGAAAGCCGCAGCAACAAGAATCAGCACTTCAACGCGGATGAATATGGATAATGGTGTGATGGAAAGAAAAGAAGTTACAGACACTACAACTATTATTGCATGGGTAGCTTCCGACATTCCCGTAAGTGCAGGGCCCGGTGAATACCAGGGTCAGTTGCCCGGAGCAATTCTTGAAATGGAATTTGGAAATGGGCGATAGTCATATAAAGCAATATCTATATCTGAAAAGGCAGATGTAACATTGATAAAAGAGCCAACGGGAAAAAAGAAATTAACACCCGACGAGTTTGCAAAAGAAAGAAATAAGATGATGGATGAAATGCAGCGCAATAACCAGGGAGGCGGTGGCGGAAGAAGGATTTTTATTAATTAAAAAAATAGAAAGAATAAAACAAAAGCCCTCCATTTGGAGGGTTTTTAATTTGAGGGTAGCATGCTAATTCATTTAAACCTGTAAAAGAGTTAGCTTATATTTATTCTTTGACAGAGGCCAATTAATTTTTACAAATGCAAAAAATTCTAAAAACTCCCACTCTCTTTTTGTTTACCCTTTTGTGTATATATTCTAAAGCACAATTAATAAGCGACTCGTTATTAATAGACGAACACTACCGGACTTTTCATTTTAATAAACCTGCATCTGCAAAAGCAAGTTTAATTTTTGTTTTACATGGTTCTGGTGGATCCGGCAAAGGAGTAATGGGCGGGGCAATGAAACTGGAAGCAATTTCGGAGAATGAAAATATTTTAATTATTTATCCTGATGGGTATAAAAAATATTGGAATGAATGCAGGAAAGCAGCAACCTCTGCTGCAAACCTGGAAAACATAAATGATAATCGTTTCTTCAATCAAATGATTGACTATTTTATTTCTCATTATCAGATTAATCCGAAACAAGTTTTTGCAGTGGGCACATCCGGGGGCGGTCATATGGCCTACAAACTAGCCATAACAATGCCCGAAAAAATTAAAGCGATTACAGCTATCATTGCCAATATTCCCGATACCGGCAATATGGATTGTGTTGAAAAAAAATTACCTATGCCCGTTATGATAATAAACGGAACTGCTGACCAAACTAATCCCTATAATGGCGGGGAGATGAGTGTTGGCGGATCGGTTTGGGGAAGAGTTCGTTCTACCGAACAATCATTTAAATATTGGGCGGATTTGGGTGGATACAAAGGAAAACCCAAAAAAGAAATTTTACCCGACGTAGATCCGGCAGATGGAAAAACAATTGAAAAATTTACTTACAAAAAAAAGGGGAAACCTGAAGTTGTCCTTTTAAAAGTAATTAACGGGAAACATAATTATCCTAATGATATTGATGTTTACCTTGAAGCGTGGCAATTTTTTAAAAGACAAATCAACAAAAAATAAAACCGGGATAATACCCCCAGATATAATTTATCGTATTATCATATTTGCCCCATGACCGCCACCCGAATTACCCAATCCACTCTTTGTTAAGCTGTACGTAAATGAAAGCATAAAGAATCGCTGTAATGTATTCACTCTCGAGTCTTCAATATAATTCTGATTGCTGGTGCGGTTAATGCCAATGTTTTTATCAAGCAGATCATAGGCAGATAATTTTATTTCGCCGCGGCTGTATTTCATAAACTGTTTACTGATGCTTGCATTCCAGATCGGAATTTTTGAATTGAAACCTGCGGAACGTTGGCTATTAATTGTATAACTGAAATCGGTAGAAAAGAAAAATCGTTTTGGCATTTCCCAATCCAGATCGGCGCCATAGCGCTGTTGAAGATAATTTGTATTGAATAAAGACTGAAGCGAGTATTTTGTTTTATTAATATTTAAGGAAGTTTCAAACGAAAGGTTCAGTTTTTCTTTGTAAGACGCGGACAATCTTATTTGTGGCCCCGCAGAAAATGAGTTAATGGTATTTTCAATCGTGTTGATGAATTGTTTTCCATGATTATAACTTATGCGGTTACCGACTTCAAACATGCCTTTTAAAAAACGAACCGGCATGCTGTAGTTTACGTCTCCCATCATAGAATAAACTCCATTAATGTTTACGGGTTTTGTAGTTCGAATGCCCAACGAATCAACCACATCATAGCTCACAATTTTATTTTGCGTTTTTTGCATATTAAAGAAAAGGATAAAATTTTTGTTTTTGTACGGGCTCATCAGGAATAAATTTCCTTGTACTGTATGCGTTACTTCCTGTTTCAAATCAGGATTACCGAGTCGGACATATAAAGGGTTGCTGTTATCGGGTATTGGCTGGAGTTGCGAAATATTTGGCTGATTGGTGGTGGCGTTATAGTTAACCGAGATGTTTTTAAATCGTGTAAAATTGAATTGAAATCTTGCGTTGGGTAGCAGGTTTTTAAATGATTTTTTAATTACAGAATCTTTAATACTGGAAGTGATCGTTCCTTCCAAATCGGCCTGTTGCCAGGAAACACCAACCGCATAATTATATTTTCTTTTTTGTGTACGAATCCGAAGTCCGGCATTCGTATAGCCATATAAATTTTCAAAATCATTGGTAAGCGTAGTGTTTACATTATCATATTTACCATTCGTTTTGTTATAATCGTAGGTTGTTTTATCAGAAATGTTTTGAGAGTTGCTTTTACTAATGCTGAACTCCATCAGCGATTGTTTAAATAAGGGCTCTGTATAAACCGCACGGGCATTATAGCTTTTCAGACTTGAAGCTGTGATGAACTGCTGATTCAAAGTATCCTTTCTTATTAGGGCTGCTGCACTATTGTAAAAGCTGTTTACAGAATTCAGGCCACCGTCGCCATCGCTTTTATTAAAGCTTGTTTGCAGGGTAAAAGAAAATGTTCTGCCTTTACGACTAAATCTTTTTCGAAATACTAGATCGTTTTTAAAATTGTATCCTTTGTTTGTTGAAAAATTCCGGCTGTTGCCCTCGTTGATTAAATTTCCATTCGAAGCAAAAGTTTTATAATCAGAAAGCGTATTATTATTCGTCTCCTGAAAACTAAGGGAAGGGACAATGCGCAGTGAGTGGAAAGAATCAATCTGGTAAAGATTATTCAGGTTTAAACGATGGTTATTATTAATATTATCTGAGAATGAATTTTGGTTATAAAAATTAGAGGTTGTTGGTAAAAAATTTTCACGGCTGATATGGCTTTCCCGCTTCGGGTTTACACGGTTGTAAAAATAATTGCTTTGAAAATCGTTTTTTGTGCCCAGTATATTATTATAATTCAATCCACCGCCCGA